>CALUKF010000073.1 GCA_944321145.1 uncultured Odoribacter sp.
TCTGCCGCATTAACCTCATTCGCAAGCGTTGTACCCGCAACGACACCGATACCCGCTCCCACTGCCGAACTGCCACCCGTAGCAACATTCGATTTAATATTTTCCTTTGTCTCCTTTTTCATAGCCGTAAAATATTTGAATTGTTATTTTTTCAATGCAAAGATACACCCCTTCTCCTCCTCTGCCAAACGTTTTCGCCCATTCTGTACCAACCCCCCGCTTTACTCCACAAAATCCCCGCTTTTAATGAAAAATTCCCTTCCCACAATTCCCAACGGCACCCGGCACGCTTGCTCCTTTGCAGAATTTCCACTACCTTTGCAGATGAATCACAAACAAGAAAAGCAGCAGCAATGGCAACGAAAAAAATACCCTACGGCATCAGCGATTTCCAACGTCTTTCGGAAGACGATTTCTATTATGTAGACAAAACGCGCTTCATCAAAGAAATTGAGAAAGCTCCCAGCTTCCTCTTCCTCATCCGCCCAAGAAGGTTCGGAAAATCGCTTTGGCTCTCCATGCTGGAATTGTATTATGACATAAATGCAGGGGAACAGTTCGAAGAATTGTTTGGAAAGTATTATATCGGGCAGCACCCAACGCCGGAGCATAATTCTTACCTGATACTGAATTTCAACTTCGCCCAGGTGAACCCCGACCCGGAGGTGCTGCTCCAGTCGTTTGAGGAACATACAGCATTGTGCTTTGAGCGTTTCAACTCGAAATATGCCCATTTGTTAGGAGAAGGCTACTTAGAAGGCTATGCCAAGCGTCCCAATGCGGAAAGCCGCTTGGAGTACATTGCAAATAGTTGCAGCGAGGCGGGACAACCCGTGTACTTGATTATCGATGAATATGACAACTTCACCAACGTGGTGCTCTCGCGTTACGGGCACAGCCGTTACCACGACCTGACACACGGGGCAGGATTTTTTCGCTTCTTTTTCAATAAAATCAAGGGAGCGACGACAGGTGCAGGCGCATCCTTCAAACGGATGTTCATCTCCGGCGTGTCGCCCGTAACGTTGGACGACGTGACCAGCGGCTTCAACATTGCCTCGATGATTACGTTAGACCCGCGCTTCAACGAAGTACTGGGATTCACCGAAGGAGAGGTTAGGGAAATGCTGGACTATTACAAGGCAGAAGGCACGTGGGAAGGCGACACGGACGAAGTGTTGGATGTCATGCGGAAATGGTATGACAATTATTGCTTTTCACCGGACTGCACGGACGTGAAGATGTATAACCCGGACATGGTGCTCTATTTTGTCAATTACCTGACGGCGAACAGGACTATGCCCAAGACACTGGTGGACAACAACGTAAGGACAGATTACAAGAAGTTGCAATACCTGATTATCCTGGATAAGCACCTGAACGGCAACTTCTCGCGCATCAAGGAGATTGCAGAGAAAGGAGAAATCTCAACGGACATCCAGACCAGCTTCCCGGCGGAGGATTTGATCGAGCCAAATAACTTCACCTCCCTGCTCTTCTATTTCGGCATCTTGAGCATCGACCGCGTGGAATACGGCGACCCTGTGTTGAAAGTGCCGAACCTCACCATCCGGCAAATCCTCTTCTCCTACATCGAGCAGGGGTATAAAGATGCTGACGTATTTAAAATCAAGATAATTGAGTTGAGGGACTTGATGCGCAACATGGCTTACCACGGGGACTGGCGTCCGGTGTTCGAGTATTTTGCCCAGGAAGTAAAGAACCAGACCGGCATCCGCGACTACATCGAGGGGGAGAAAGCCATCCAGACGCTGCACCTCGTGTACATGAACCTCACAAACTATTTCGTCATCTTCCCGGAGCAGGAAATGAACAAAGGCTTCTCCGACCTATGGATGTCGCCCAATTTCCTGAACCATCCGGAAATGCAATTCTGCTACGTTGTGGAATTCAAATACCTGCGCCACGAGGCGACAGACGCAGAAGTAACTGCCAAAGTAGAAGAAGCCCGCACCCAGCTCCTGCAATACGCCGGCGACGCAAAATACACACAGGCAAAAGGGCACACGACCTTGCGCCGCATCGCCGTCGTCTACCGCGGTTGGGAAATGGCTGCCCTGGAAGAAGTCATGAATTGACACAGCCCTTTTCCTCACTTCTCCGTCCATCTGCACTTGCAGAAGGGACAATTCTTGTTTTGCCGCAAAATATCATACTTTTGGTAATTGAGAAAACGGTGGCACTCCGGATTCGGGCACACATAATCATGCTCAAACCGTTCTGCTATTTCCTCCTTCTCCTCCAAGCTCCTGTCCGTGAAACTCCGGTACAACCCATAAAGCAAGATAACTGCTGCCACCCCGTACAACACATACGACACGGACTGTGCTACCCCCTCTGCCATCCCCAAATGCCGTACCAGCATTCCTGCCAACGAACTCAACAGCGTACACGGAATGTACAAACTCTTTATCAGCCCCAAATTCTTCTGTCGCTTCTGTAACTCAAACTGCTCATCGTGATACCTGTTCCACACCCGCTTTAGCGGCAGTATGGAAAACTCCGGCGCCTCCTTTCCTGCACTGCCCCCGCCTGCCTGCTGGGCACTCCCCACTGCGGCAAGTTTCCTGGCAACTTCCACCACTGTATTCACATTCACTACATACTTGCCCTTGCCTAACTCCACCCGGCTCTCCCCCGTCACCCGCTTCGACATCACCTCCAGCCCGTCCACATACGTCACGTTCGCCGCCTTCAGGTTCGTCACCACCATTCCCCCGTCCGCCGCTACCTCAATTTTGCAATGCGCCTTCCCTTCCGCCGGCAAACACCGGCTCACACTGCCAGGCACACTCCCCGCCCCGCCTATTGCCGCGATCCTTGCCTGCCCGTTCACCTTCACCGAAACAAGCAAACGCCCCTGCTCCGGCTCTCTGCCAATTAATATTTCCATAATCAGTCAGTTATATTTTCATTCAACAAATCCATTTCCCTAAGCCTGCTTACCCGCCAGCAATCCCCGCTCATACAACTCCTTCAACCTCTTTAACGCCTCCTTCGAAATATCCAGCGTAAAAATAAAATGGTCGCCATCACTCAGCACCAACTTCTGCCGCAACACATTAATCTGATATACGTATGTATGATTAATAATATACTTCTTACCCACCCGGGCAAAAATCGCCGCCCGTTCCCGCAGCCGCTCGCTCAGCACCTCCTGCATCCGCGCCAAATTCATGCCCACCACCCCCTTCAACCCGTTCACCAGCACCACATCCGTATAATTCCCGTCCGCCTCAAAATAAACAATCTTCCGCACATCAATCCTCAACAACTCATCCCTCGAATTCAAATACAAATAAACGCTCTTCATAATATCCTGTTTTTACACCATTTGCATTTTATCATTATCGCATAACCAATCCCATAATAAAAGCTGTCACTGCAAAACTTCCTGCCAAAAATCTCAATACCCAATCATTTATTTTAGGAATCAAAGACAACATCACTAAACCCAGAATCAATTCAAAAAATGGCAGCAACAACCACAACCCGCTCAACAAAACCAACACAAGCATTAACATCAGCACCCACAACCATCTTCTGCTCTTAATCAGCCATCCCTCCAATTTAGATGCAAAACAAGCGATAATCACCAATCCGACAATTGTAATCCCTGCTCCAATGCCTGGAGCTATATCGGATCTATCCAAAAGCATCTGTACAGGGATTGAAAAAGGCAAAGCAACCAAAAGCCAAAGCCACCTCCACTTTTTGAGCCATCGAATATGGCTAAACAACAAACATGCCGTAAGCACTGTCGCCATGCTTGCCACCATTCCCGTCGAATATAAATAATCCCCTTTAGGATGTACCATCCATTGCTTCCCCGATATTCCTATCATTATATATGCCCCCAAATACCCTCCAAATTGCACCACATAATCCCACCACCGCCTCTTCCCTTTCCCCTCCGTCTCTCCCTGCTCCCTGTCCATCTTCCACAGCTCCGCATAATCCGGCTCCTTATAATTCGGCCCGTTCAGATAATCCCGCAGCCCCGGCACGACATCCTGCACGCGCTCATTCAGCTCCCCCGCGTCCGCAACCAAATTGCCGAACTGTCCGCTCCTCCACCCGCTCACCCACAGCCGGGCATACATCTTGCCCGTCCCGTCATAAAAACGCATCACCAGCTTCGCCGGCTCCTCCGAATACTCCATATTGTACGGCACCTCCTGCGGACGGACCGGGAGTTCCCAATCCCCCAACTGCTGCAAAAACCACCGGAACTGCCCATCGGAAAACCGCACGTCCGGTCGCTTCACCCGCAGCGTCGCATTATACACCACCCCCTCCGGCGTGATTCGCACCACGTATGCACGGGCATTCCCTCCTCTTGCAGGCATAGGCGGAAAATACTCCACTTGCACGCACCCCGTGTCCTCCCGTGGGCGGAACAACCACAACGTCGGTTCCTCCTTCCGCCGCGTTTCATCTTCAGGTCGAGGATCCCGCTCACGTCCCTCCCCAGTCTGCCAATCCCTTGGTCCCCAGGTTGGTTCCTTCTTGTCATCCTCTTTCGGCTTCCCGTCCATTGTTGTTTCCTCATCCGTCCGCTCATCCGCCTGCGTCTCTTCCTCCTCCTCCAACGCCTCCCCCGTTAACTCCTCCACAAACTCCCGCACCGACTGGTAACGCTCCGCCTTCATCGGTGCCATCGCCCGCTCCACACACGCAATCACATGCTCCCCCACCCCGCACGCCCGCATCCGTCCCGTATCCAGCCCATAATTCAGCACCACCGAAGCCTCCGCCGGACGTTCGCCCGTCAGCATCTTATAAAGAGTTGCACCCAACGCATACACGTCCATCGTCACCGGGAACTCCCTTCCCTCATGGTAAGCCGCCTGCTCCAACGGTGCATACCCCGGCGTCCCTCCCCCCACATTCGTGCTCGACTCCGGTTCCCCCTGCTCATTATACTGCTTCGACAACCCGAAATCAATCAAAATCATCCTCCCGTCCTTCCCCCGCATCACATTTCCCGGTTTCAAGTCCAAATGCAACATCCCCCGCGCATGCATAAACGCCAACGCCCTCCCAATCTGCCGCACACACGCCAACGCCTCCTCTACCTCCAGTCCTCCCCTCTTCGCAATATACACGTCCAAACTGCCCCCCTCCGCATACTCCATCACATAATACACCGTATTATTCGCCTCGAACAGCTCCAACACCTTCACAATATTCGAATGATGCAGCTTGCTCAGGTTCACCGCCTCCCGCCTGAACTTCCGCCGATAATCCGCACACGTACCCTCATCGCTCGCCGTCACCACCGTCGTACCCCGACGCCCGTTGATGTCGCGCATAAAAAACTCCTTGATGGCAACCTTCACACCGCCATCCAACGCGCCCAACGCCCCCTGCAATCGTACCGTCGCCAGGTAAGTAATCCCGAACGTCCCTTGCCCCAACACAGCCCTCACCTCATAATCATACGCCCCTCCCCTCAATAGCGTACCTACCGCCAACACATTTTTTCTTCTCTTTGAATCTTCCATTCCATTCAGCTTTTAAATCCCGGCAAGCCTTCCACAAAGCCGCCTGCCAATGCCCTACAAAATTAACAAAAAATTTTAACTCACCCCCTATATATTTACAATAAAATCCTCCCTATATCAAACCGATATCTAACCTACTGTAAACCTATGTTATACAGATATCACCTACACAGCACTTACACAACATCTACACAACACAGACACTATTCTATATCAATAGTATGTAGTTTTTATAGAAATATCTTTTGAATTACCATCTTTTTGACTTATATTTGCCTTGGGTTTAAAATAGGTTGGAAGTAGGGGAAAGACAAGCAGTTGAACCATTTAAAAACGAAGGATATGGAAGTGATTGACCATGCAGGAAGATTGTACAGGGGACGGATGGGGAACCTGATTTATTACACGGTGAACGGGAGGACGTATGTGCGGAGGGCGAGCAAGCGGCCGGGCGCGCCGGCGAAGCCGAGGACGGAGAAGCAGAAGGGGATGGCGCGGCGGTTTGCGATGGTGCAGAAGGTGTATACGTTCTATAAGGAGAAGGTGTCGGCGGAGATTTGGGAGGTTGCCGCGCAGGCGACGGGGCAGCGGGGGCGGAATCTGTTCTGCTCGGCGAACAGCGGGTGCTATGACGGGACGGGGCAGATGGTGTCGCCGGAGACGTTCCAGTTCAGCGCGGGGGAGCTGCTGCTGCCGAGGGGGTTGCAGGTGGAGGCGCTGGGCGGCGGGCGGTTCCGCGCCACGTGGACGGAGGAGCGCGACCTGGTGACTGCCGCGCCGGGCGACCGGCTGCAAGCGGGGGTGCTGTATGAGACTACGCTGGCGGGACCGTATCCCGCCGTGAGCGTGTCGGGCACGCGGGCGGACGGGTGCGGGGAGTTCGCGCTGGAGACGGGGCAGGACGATTGGGCGTATGTGTACCTGTATTTCGCGCGGGAGGACGGGACGGCTTATTCGCCATCCATGCACTTTCGGGTAACGATTAAAGATGAACGATGAACGAGTTTGGCTTTTCGTTCGTCGTTCATCATTAATCTTTCATCGTTCATCGTTATTTGGGAAAAAGAGTTATCTTTGTGCGTTGAAATTTGGAAGGATTGAAATGCAGAATACAGAAGAGATAGTAAATAAAGTGATTGAGACGCTGGAGGACAATAAGGCGCACGGGATTGTGAAAATCGACCTGAGGCGGATTGAGAATTGTTTTTGCAGCTTTTTTGTGATTTGCCACGGGACGTCCGGCACGCATATTGCGGGGCTGACGGATGCCGTGGAGGAGAAGGTGAAGGAAGACCTGCACGAGACGCCGCTGCACGCGGAGGGGATGCACGCCTCGCGGTGGACGGTGCTGGACTACGGGGACGTGGTGGTGCATGTGTTCGACAAGGAGCTGAGGGATTTTTACCAGCTGGAGGATTTTTGGGGGGACGGGATTGTGGAGACGATTAATGATGAACGATGAATGATTAACGATTAACGATTAGGGAATACCACATTTATAATATGGCAGCAAACAACGAGAACAGGAAGGACGGGGGTTTTAATTTCCCTCCCGTAGGCAATAGCGGGCGGCCGATGAAGGCGCCGAAGTTTAACAGTTATTGGATGTTTATTATTCTGGCGGCGGTGATTATCGGATTCCAGTTTATGGGGTCGCAGACGAGCCCGGTGCGCACGACGTGGCAGGAGGTGCAGGAGAAGATGCTGGCGAACGGGGACGTGGAGGAAATCAAGCTGATTACGAACCGCGGGCAGGCGAATGTGTATATCAAGCCGGAGAAGGTGGAGAATTATTCGAAGCTGAAGGCGAACGGGTTTACGAGCACGAGCGCGGGACCGCAGTTTTATTTCAAGACGGGTCCGCAGGATGTGTTTGTGGAGGAGTTGAAGGCGGTGCAGGAGAGCGTGCCGGGGGCTGCCGGCGTGGTGCTGGATTATGACGAGGAGTATGACGGGTGGGCGAATATTATGTCGTGGCTGTTCCCGATTATTTTGCTGGTGTTTATCTGGGTGTTCTTTTTCAACCGGATGAGCCGGGGGATGGGGGGACCGGGGAATGTGTTCAATGTGGGGAAGTCGCAGGCGAAGTTGTTTGACAAGGACACGGCGTCGAAGGTGACGTTCAAGGACGTGGCGGGGTTGGCAGAGGCGAAGCAGGAGGTGGAGGAGATTGTGTCGTTCCTGAAGAACCCGACGAAGTATACGAAGCTGGGGGGCAAGATTCCGAAGGGGGCGTTGCTGGTGGGTCCTCCGGGAACGGGAAAGACGCTGCTCGCGAAGGCGATGGCGGGGGAGGCGAATGTGCCTTTCTTCTCGATGTCGGGGTCGGATTTTGTGGAGATGTTCGTGGGCGTGGGCGCATCGCGCGTGCGCGACCTGTTCAAGCAGGCAAAAGAGAAGTCGCCGTGCATTATTTTCATTGACGAGATTGACGCCATCGGGCGCGCGCGGGGCAGAAACCCGAATATGGGCGCGAACGACGAGCGGGAGAATACGCTGAACCAGTTGCTGACGGAGATGGATGGCTTTGCGACAAACTCAGGGGTCATCATCCTCGCGGCAACGAACCGTGCGGACATTCTGGACAAGGCGTTGCTGCGTGCGGGACGCTTTGACCGGCAGATTTATGTGGACTTGCCGGAACTGAAAGACCGCGAAGAGATATTCAAAGTACACATGAAGCCGCTGAAGGTGGCGGGGGATGTGGACGTGTCGTTCCTCGCGAAGCAGACGCCGGGATTTTCGGGGGCGGACATTGCGAATGTGGCAAACGAGGCAGCCCTGATTGCCGCGCGGCGTAACCGGGATGAGGTGACGAAGCAGGATTTCCTGGACGCCATCGACCGCATTGTGGGCGGACTGGAGAACCGGAGCAAGGTGATCAAGGCGGGCGAAAAGAAGACCATCGCTTACCACGAGGCAGGGCACGCAACGGTGTCGTGGCTGCTGGAGCACGCGCATCCGCTGCTGAAGGTGACGATTGTGCCGAGGGGAAAGGCGCTGGGCGCGGCGTGGTATTTGCCGCAGGAACGGCAAATCACGACGAAAGACCAGATGCTCGACCAGATGTGTTCGCTGCTGGGCGGACGCGCGGCGGAGGAAATCAGTTTCGGGCAAGTGTCGACGGGGGCGCAGAATGACTTGGAGCGCGCCACGAAGCAGGCGTATGCGATGGTGTCTATCTTCGGGATGAGCGAGAAGGTGGGCAACCTGAGCTATTATGATTCGACGGGGCAAAGCGATTTCAGTTTCACGAAGCCTTATTCGGAAAAGACGGCGGAGCTGATTGACACGGAGGCAAAGAATCTGGTGGAGACGTCGTATGCCCGTGCGAAAGCCATCCTGGCGAATTACAAGGAGCAGCACCGCCAAGTGGCAGAGTTGCTGTTGGAAAGGGAGGTGATTTTCAGCGACGACCTGGAGCGCATCCTGGGCAAACGCCCCTGGAACGACGAGGAGGAGGGCGCAGCCGGCAACGGGGAAAGCGCCGCCACGGAAGCACAACCGCAGGAGCCTGCACAAAACCCGCAGCCATGAACGATTGGACAGGAGTGTACGGGACAGACCGCCTCTATTTGGCGCACATCGTGAAGGATTTGCTGGAAAACGAGGGCATCGAAGCGGTGATACTCAACCAGCAGGATTCGTCGTACAAGTTTGGCGACATCACGGTGATGGTAAACGAAGGAGATAAAGAGAAAGCGTTGGACATTATAAAATCGGCACATGTTGAGTAATTTCATGAAACGGGCTGTCAGCGGTTTGCTGTTCGTCGTCATCCTGACGGCGTGTATTTTCGTGCACCCGTTGTGTTTCTTTGCCCTCTTTCTTGTCATTAACGTGCTGGGGATATTGGAGTTTGCCCGGCTGGCAGAACGGCTGCAGGTGCGGATGAACCGCCCGATGTGCCTCGTAAGCGGGGTGCTGCTGTTTGCGGCGAGTTTCCTGCATAATTACTGGGGGTATGAGCACGGTTATCTTTTCTTTATGGCAGCGGTGCTCGCCCTTGCGATTTGGGAATTGTACCGGAAGGACGCGCACGCTTTCCAGAACCTGGCGTTCAGTTACTATGTGCTGGCGTATTTCACGCTGCCGTTTGCGCTGCTGGTGTATTTCCCGTATATGTGCAACGGGACGTGGCAGCCGGATATTATCTTTTACCCCTTCTTGCTCATGTGGCTCAATGACACGTTTGCCTATCTTGTGGGCACTCAATTCGGGAAGCACAAGTTGTTCCCCCGGATTTCCCCGAAGAAGTCGTGGGAAGGTACTATCGGCGGCGGCATCATGTCCATTGCTGCCGGTTTGTTCCTTGCGCCTTACATTGACGGCATCACCGTGGTGGACGCGGGGGTGATTGCGGGGATTGTGGTCGTGTTCGGGAATTTCGGCGATTTGATTGAGTCGATGTTCAAGCGTTGCATTGAGGTGAAGGACTCGGGGCACATCATGCCCGGCCACGGAGGCATGCTCGACCGCTTCGACTCTATCCTGCTCGCCCTGCCTGCCATATTTGTTTACCTGTCGTTCAGTTGCGGGTGGTTCTGAGGCGGCATAGCAAGGGGCTGTTTATTGCAATTATGATTAAAATAGCAGAGAAATACGGCAATTATTGTAATCATGATTATAATAATACGCAAAATGGTTTAAGTGAGATTTGCGGGTGGTTCTGAGGGGGCATTTTGCTTTTCCGTGAAAATATCCTACCTTTGCAGTTTGGAATACGAAACCTTAAAACGAATGTCATGACAATACATAAAGCCGGATATAAATTGTTGCTGAAAATCGCTGCGGCATTGGTTGTCCTCAACGCGGTGGTGATTTATGTTTTAGGCAATACGGTGACCACTCACGTGGTGTGGGTGGCGAGCTTGGTTGTTTATATTCTGATTGTCAATTTTTTCCGTTCGCCGAACCGCATTGTGCTTTTGGATGACAATACGATACTTGCTCCGGCTGACGGGAAAATCGTCGTCATCGAGGAGACGGAGGAACCGGAGTATTTCCATGGACGGAGGCTGCAGGTGTCCATTTTCATGAGCCTGTTCAACGTGCATGTCAATTGGTTTCCGGTGAACGGCGTCATCCGTTATTTCAAATACCATGCAGGGAAATTTGCCGCCGCTTATCTGCCGAAATCTTCTACGGAAAACGAGAGGACTTCGATTGCCATTGAATGCGCCAACGGGCAGACCATCCTGATGCGCCAAATCGCAGGCGCCATGGCGAAGCGCATTGTATCCTATGCGCCGGTGGGCAGGCAAACCCGGCAAGACCAGCACGCAGGCTTTATCAAGTTCGGGTCAAGGGTAGACCTTTTCCTGCCGCTGGATACAAAGATTGAAGTGAAATTAGGACAAAAAACCAAAGGTTCGCAAACCATTATCGGAACATTCAAATAATATCATGTCAACACAATCAAACGCGAAAGTAGTCACCACGCACGTTTTGTCGGAGATGAAACTGAAAGGTGAGAAAATCAGCATGCTGACCGCATACGATTATTCCATGGCACGCATCATAGACCAAGCGGGCATAGACGTCATCCTTGTCGGCGATTCTGCCTCTAATGTCATGG
>CALUKF010000074.1 GCA_944321145.1 uncultured Odoribacter sp.
AACATGCCGGTGTTCATCGTAGACGGTTTTGAGATGAGCGCGGAGAAGGTGTATGATATGGACCCCTACCGCGTGGCTTCCATCACTTTGCTGAAGGATGCGGCAGCGACGGCAATTTATGGTTCGCGTGCATCGAACGGCGTGGTGGTCATCACGACGAATGCGCCGGCGAGCGGGAAGATGGCAATCAGCTACAACGGGGACGTGACGTTCTATATGGCGGATTTGACTGATTATAATTTGTGTAATCCGGAGGAGAAGTTACAGTTGGAGGTGCTGGCAGGGCTGTATAACGTAGATTTGAAGCAATATTATAATTATGGGAGCCGCTCTTATGATGAGATGGTGATGCAGGATGCTTACAACTGGCGTTTGAAAAATGTGCAGGAAGGCGTGAATACCTATTGGCTGAACAAGCCGCTGAACAAGCTGACGGTGGCGCACAAGCATTCCCTGCGTTTGGACGGCGGTAACGACTACATCCGCTATGCGATGGAGTTCAACTACAATAACACGCCGGGTGTGATGAAGGAATCCGGGCGTGAACGTTGGGGATTGGGGTTGGAGTTGCAGTACATTTACAAGAACTTCACTTTCCGCAACCAATTGACTTATTCGCGGGTGAAAGCGGAAAATTCGCCTTACGGCAGTTTCAGCGAATACACGAAACTGAATCCTTACGTGAAATACAAGGATGAGGACGGCAATTTGATTTATTTGCTGGAAACGGAGGACAGACGCTTAGGTGAAGATGCCAATATGTACAATCCGCTGTACAATGCGTCTTTGGATTTGGTGGATGAGGACAGGTACAACGATTTGACGAATTTGTTTGGCGTGGACTGGCAGATTATTGACGGCTTGCGTTTGAAAGGAACGTTCTCTTTTACGTTGCAAAACACTTCGGCTGACGTGTTCAAGCCTGCGAAGCATACGGATTTTGCCGATTATACCGGTGAGGATTTTGACCGCCGGGGCTCTTACACGGCTTCCCGCGGAGATGTGTTCAATTATGACGCCAGCTTGATTTTGAGTTATTTCTGGCAGCAGAAGCGACATGTCATCAATGCCAATGCGGGTTGGAACCTCCAGCAGAGCCAGACAAAAGAGTTTACGGTGACGGCAGAGGGATTCCCCAATGAGCGGTTGGATTACATCAGCTTCGCGACCCAGTATCCGGAGTTCGGGGCGCCGTCCGGTGATGAATATACGTCCCGGTTGGTGGGTTTCCTGGGGAACTTGAACTACAGTTGGGACGAACGCTTCCTGTTTGACCTCTCTTTCCGTGAAGACGCTTCTTCTCAGTTTGGGGCAGACAAGCGTTGGGCGCCGTTCTGGTCAGTGGGTGCCGGTTGGAACCTCCACCATGAAAACTTTATGAAGAATTTAGGGTGGGTACAACAGTTTAAAATCCGTGGTTCATACGGTTTGACTGGCGGACAGAATTACGACCCCTACCAGGCATTGACAACCTACGAGTATATGACGGATGAACGCTACCATTATGCAGTGGGCGCGGCTGTCATGGCAATGGGTAACGAGGATTTGAAATGGCAACGCACTTGGCAACAGAATTACGGTGTGGATTTGACGTTGTGGGACGAGCGGATAGAATTTTCTGCCGACTATTACATCAAGACTTCCAAGGACGTGCTGACGGACGTGACTTTGCCGCCATCCTTGGGGTTCCAGTCCTACATGGATAACTTGGGCGAAGTGGAGAACCGGGGGTATGAATTGGATTTGCGCCTGACATTATTGAAGAACCCGGCTCAGCAGCTTTATTGGAGCGTAAATGCTTCTGCGATTCACAATACCAATAAGTTGGTGAAGATATCCAATGCCTTGAAGGCTTATAATGAAGAGCAGGATCGTGAAGCATCGACTACTACTTCTGATTTGGATTGGGACGAGGAAATGCCGGTAGTCAACCGTCCGCGCGTGCGTTATGTGGAGGGAGCTTCGATGAATTCCATTTGGGTGAACAAGTCTTTGGGCATTGACCCGGCTACCGGGCGGGAGATGTTTGAAACTCCTGACGGAAAGATTGTGTCCGATTGGTCAACTGACAATTATGTGATTGGCGGCTGCACGGACTCGGAGTTGGAAGGCACGTTGGGCACGAACTTCACGTGGAAAGGTTTGACGGTGAACATGACGTTCCGTTACCGTTTGGGCGGTCAGATGTACAACCAGACGCTGGTGGACAAGGTGCAGGACGTTGACCCCCGCTACAATGTGGACAAACGGGCATTTGAAGACCGCTGGCAAAAGCCGGGCGACAGAGTTCGTTTTGCTGCCTTTACGCAAGATTTGAACGGCATTAACCTGGAATCCTATACCCGTCCGACTTCGCGTTTCGTGGAGGATTACAACTATTTGGAGCTGGCAACCCTCAACATCGGTTATGAGTTTGGCACGGCGAAATTACAAAAATTGGGCATCAAGCGGCTGAAAGCCATGTTCTACATGAACGATGTGTTCCATGCATCTTCAGTAAAACAGGAGCGAGGCATTGATTATCCGTTTGCCCGGAATTTCAGCATCGGTTTGCAGGCAAGATTTTAATCACCTAAAATGTAAAGAAATATGAGAAAAATAGGAATATATATGTTGGCAGGGTTGTTGCTCCTTTGCATGGGGTGCAATGACTGGTTGGATGTGCGGCCGAAGTCGCAGGTAAAGGAGAGTGACTTGTTTGAATCGGAATCCGGTTTCCGGGACGCTTTGACGGGCATCTATGTCCTGATGGGGCGGTCGGAATCCTACGGCGGGCAGCGTACCATGGGACTGATGGACATGGTTGCCCAGACTTATACGGAAGTGCCTTATGATTTAGAGGGCATCGTGTCTTACAATTACCGGTTGGATGCTGTAAAAGCATTGATTGATACTTTGTGGAGCACGAGTTACAATGCCATTGCCAATTGCAATTATCTCTTGCGGAACATCGAGGAACACGGCGATGTGATGAGCGACAATTTGCGGGATTTGGTGCAAGGCGAAGCGTTGGCATTGCGGGCTTTCCTGCATTTCGACTTGTTGCGGGGTTTTGCGCCTTCGTATAAGATGGGGAAAGACGACTTGGCAATCCCTTATATGCGCGAGGTGACCAATGCGCCGGTTGCCCAGTCGACGGTGAGCAAAGTACTGGATTACATTTTGGAGGATTTGACGACGGCTAAGAAGTTGTTGGAGCCGATAGACCCGATTGGTCCCGCATTTGCCGATTATTCCGAATTGCCGGAAGATGATTATGAACCGGATGATTACATCACGGACGACGGCTTTTGGTTGTACCGCACTTCCCGCATGAATTATTACGGGGTGGTGGCTTGCATGGCAAGGGTGTACCTTTACAAAGAGGACATGCAGAATGCTTTGGCGTCGGCTTTGGAAGTGATTAATTCCGGACGCTTTGAATTTATCAGTGATGCCATTATTGCCGATGAGCCTTATGGTACGACTTATATGGAGAGTGTGGCGCGCCATGAATACATCAGTTCCCTTTATGTGTACGATTTGCTGGAGGGGCGTTCGGATGTGTTCTTTAAGGAGTTGGCTACGTATGAATGCACCATTGATGATGGACGGAAGTCTCTTATCTTTACAGATTTGGGCATCAATCTGGACATCCGGAGCAAAAATATGTTCGGTCCCCGTGATGCCGGTGGTGGTGAGTTTGTCAATAAATACATGACCGGCACGCAGATACCTTTGATTAAGTTGTCGGAAATGTATTTGATTGCAGCAGAGGCATCCGGTGATATAGACTATTTGGAGACTTTGCGTGCGAACCGGGGTTATGGCAGCAACCCGTTGCCTGCCGGAGCCGATTTGCAGAACGAAATCCAGAATGAATACCGGAAGGAATTTATTGCCGAGGGACAGTTGTTTTACTATTACAAGCGGCAGAATCTGGCATCCATTCCTTTTGCGTCAAAGACGATGAACCGGGATACCTACGTGTTCCCTGTTCCGGATAATGAATTGGAGTTTGGTAATTTCAAATAAAATCAAGAGCGTATGAAAAAGATATTTTATGGCATATTGTTTTTCTGTGGTCTGTTAACGGGCTGCCAGGAAAATGAAATGACCGGTTTTGAAAAAGACGGTGCGGTGTATTTCCAGATAGATGCAAACTACTGGACAAATACAGGCGATAGCGTGGTGTATTCTTTTGCCGGGAAGGGCGTAACGGAATATACGGTCAACCTGCAAGTGGATTTGATGGGCGAAGCGGTGGATTGGGACAGGGAAGTGCGCGTAAGCATTGACCCGGAACTGACGACTGCGGAAGAAGGTACGCATTACCGGGCATTGGAGGCTTCCTATGTGTTGCCTGCCGGGGCTTACAACATGCAGATTCCAGTAACTATTTTGGGGACAGACCCTCGCATGGAAAATCAGGCTTTCCAGTTGGCAATCCGTTTGGAACCTTCCGACGATTTGGAGTTGGGGCTGTCCTATCGGACGCTTGCGCGGATACAGTTCTCCTCCATGCTGACCATGCCTTATTATTGGGATGAATTTTATTGGGGACCCTACTCAAAAGTGAAACATGAAAAATTGATTGAATTGTTGGGAGTGGATTTCCCCGCAACCGAAGATGAATATTATAACGACTATAATCTTTGGGAGACTTATTGCAATTATTTAAGCCAATGGTTTGCTGAAAATTATCCGGTAGAAGATGAAAACGGGAATGTGATTGATCCATGGTATGTAAACTAAAAAAACGAATCTATGAGAAGAATATCGATATTATGGGGCGTACTGCTGTTGTTGACAGCGGTTGCCTGTACGGAAGACAAAGGGAATTATGATTATGTTCCTTTGAATGAATTGACCCTTGAAGGCATGTTGGGCGAGTATGAAGTAGAGCAGGATTCTACGCTTGCCATCACAATGACGATTACCGGGAAAGAAGGTTTTTCAGAAAGCGACTATGATTTTGTGTGGTATGCTTGGAGCGAGACGGATGAGGATGCCATTCCGGACACGCTTTCTTATGAGAAGGACTTGAATGTGACCATTTCCCTGCCGATAGACAGCTATACGTTGCGCTTTATGGCAACGGAAAAGGAGACCGGCGTGTATTATTCCGTATATGCGGACTTGAGTGTGATTAATTCGTTTTCAAAAGGTGTGGTTGCTTTGAGCCGAATAGAAGGAGGTGATTCCGATGTGACTTTTATTAATTCTGTGAATACGGTGACCAAGCATGCTTATAAGTCAGCCAATGGAGGAGTATCAGCAGGCAAACAACCAAGAGGCGTTTATTATTTGGGTGGTTCTGAAGGCACTAAAAATGTCCTATTGATAGCCACAGAAGAAAAACAGATGACCGTAGAACCGATTGATTTTACGGATTACCGGAGTTTGGCTGGATGGTTTTATATAGAACCGGAGGGAACAGTGGAAGCAATGGGGACAGATGGTTGGGATGAGTATTTAATCATAGATGGCAAGGCATATAATCGTGTTGTATATCCTAATGCTAATCCGACTGGAATGTTTGATTATAAAATAGCCGGAGAATATGATTTGGCTCCCTTTGTTTTGGAAGGATCTTCCATATTCTTTTACGACCAGGTAAAGCATTGCTTTTATTTCTATCCCGGTTGGGAAGGCATGATTGTAGCGTCAAGTGCCGGAAGTGCGTTTAACGCGGCAAATACGGGAATGGACATGTTGTATGGGCAGACTTTTGACGAGGACATGCGGGCAGTCATGGTGGACGATGCCGGAAAGCGGTATATGATTTCCGGTTTGCAGACTGCCGAATACGACCTTGACCTGAGCGGTTACCAGCCGTTGATTAACGCGCAAAGGAAACTGGAAATGACGCAGGAGGGTGCAGCAGAAGCGACTTGTTGGGCTATTTCTTCAAAAGACCCGGACTTCCTGTATTATGCTTACGGCAACAAGATTGCTTGTGTCAGTATGATCAATGGCATACAATTGGGAAATGTCATCACCCTTGACCAGCCCATTGACCGAATCGAATTCAACGAGGTGGATAATCCGGAATTGCTGTATGTGGCAGTGAGCGACGGTTCGGAGACAACGGACAGCGGTTCCATTTATTTCTTTGAAATGGCTTCGGATGGTTCTTTGACCGAGAAAGCCCGTTTCGAGAATGTATGCGGCAAGGTCGTTGATTTTGAATATAAGCCATAAGACAATGAGACTATTATTCATACTTTGTTTGTTTTTAATGTGTGCGGGATGCAGTCCCGCACACACTGAATTAAAGGGGCATATTTCTAATTATCACGGCGAGGTGGTGCGCATTTGTTTGGAAGGACAGGCTGAGCGTCGGGATACTCTGAAAGTGGATTCGTTGGGTAATTTTGTTTTTGTCCCCCAAACGCAAGAGCAGGGACAGATTTACGAAATATCCGTGAAAGACCACAACCCGTGGATACCTGTTTATATTGCCGGTGGCGACCAGGTGGGCGTGGAACTGACCTTGCAGCCGGACAAACAGATTACGGCTGCTTTTTCAGGCGACCGGCTCGCAGAGAATGAATATTTGCAGGCTTACAATGCAATAACCAATTCGCGGGAGTGGTATTCTCCGGAGATGTCCTCCCTGTCTTTTAAGGCTTACCGTGAGAAAGTCGAAGAGATGAAGCAGGATTTGCAGCAGCAATTGGAACAGGTAAAGGATGCGGGGCTTCGCGGACAATGGGCAGTGCGCCAGCATCTGATGTTGCAGGAGCAGTTGGCAGCTTATTATTGGCGGAATGCGTACCAGCGGGGAGAGGAGGAAGCTCCGGAGGATGCGGATTACGTGGCTTTTGTGCAGTCCCTTGACTTGGACAATCCGGAGGAATGCAACAGTGAAATATTGCGGAATGTCATTTCTTGGACGTTGGCGCAGGATAAGGAGGCGGCTCAAAAGGACTATGATGTGCTTTTCCTGAACGCGCTCGACCGGCTGGTATCCAATCCGGAAATCAAGAACCGGGAGGCGACAGCCCATGTTATGGATCAATTCCGTTTCTTTTCCGGCATGGAATTGGAGCCTTTAATGGAGCGTTACAATGCTATTTGTACGGACGACAGCCTACGGCAGGCAGTGAATGCCGAGTTTGCGGAATATATGCGTGCTTATGGCAACTTGATGCCGGGCAAAGTAGCTCCCGATTTCGAGATGTCGGACGTGAACGGCAAGAAATGCCGCCTTTCGGACTTGAAAGGGAAATACCTGTTCATTGATTTCTGGGCAACTTGGTGCGCCCCCTGCCGGGAGGAGATACCTCACATGGCGAAACTGCAGGAGCATTTTGCTGGGGATTCGCGGATTGCCCTTGTCAGCATATCCGTGGATGCCAACGTGAAGACTTGGAAGAAGTTTTTGGAGAAAGAGCAGCCGACGTGGGCGCAATACGTGGTGGACGCAGAGAACAACGCGATACTGGATAAGGAATATCGCATTTTCGGGATACCCCATTTTACACTGCTTGACCCGGAAGGGCGTTTTGTACAATATAGCTTTTCCCGCCCCTCTTTCCCGGGTTGCTTGGAAGAGATAGAACGGATTATTGGCAAATAGCATTAATTGTAATGTATATGGATTTGAGAAAATTATTGGTTGTTGGGCTTTTGTGCTGTTTGTGCAGCGCATTGGAAGCCCAGATAAAGAAGAGCGATTTGAAAGTATTGTATGTCGGGGGAACAGCAGATATACAGACTTTTGCCGAGAAAGTGGATCCTGCGGTTTTGCAAAAAGAAATCGCCAAGCGGACTGCTTCATTTGAAAAAATGTTGAAGCAATATTTTGAGACGGTGGCAGTCGTGGCGGGAATGGATTATACGATGGATTTGTCGGATGATTACGACGTGACTATTTTTGACGGAATGATTCGGGAATTGGCGCCGTTTAAGGTCGAGCGGGACGCGCAAGGCAAAGTCATCAGCCTTACGCCGGCAGCATATTTGACGGAGGACTTCGACCGTCCTGCGATTCTCTTGGCGGAAATGGGCGAGAATTTGGGACGTTTCCTCGGGTTGAAAACCGATTGGTATTGCCTTTGCCTGGATGCGGATGCCCACCATTTCCGTGCCGGGCACCCGATTTTTAAGGGTCCTTTCCCGGTGGAGATGACCATTCGGATGCAGCCGACACCGGAGGGGGCTTACCGTTACCCTTATTATTATGATGGTCCCCTGCCGGATTCTATTCCCATGTGGAAAGTGCAAACTAAAGGCTACTCAACTGATGAGGGCTTTCGTGTAGGCATGGTCTCCCGTCCTTGGGGATTTGAAGATTCGCCGGATGCGGAGTTTATTTCAAGCGGCGTGTGTGAAAAGGATTTGGGGGCGGTAGCCATCGGGCGGCATGGCAATTTCCTGCATTGGGGCTTTTCTGCTTCGCCGGAATACATGACAGAAGAGGCAAAAGCTGTTTTTGCCAATGCCATTGTGTATATTTCCCAATTTGCAGGACAGGCACCTATTGCCCGGAAATACAATGACCGTATCGCCACACGGGAATATTTGAAAGAATTGAAGCATGAGGCTACCCGCAAGGCGTGCATGAAACGTGTGGAGGAGTATCAGGAATGGAATTTGCAAATGGCAGAGAAAAAGAAACAGGCTGAAGCCAAGCAGGCAAGGGGTGAAGCACTTACAGAAGATGAACAAATGGTTTTGCGATTTACTCCCCAGCCTGAGGACTCCTACGAGGATATGTTAAAGAGTAGCCAGGGCAAGCTTTTCGAAAAGTTTGGCATCGATGAACAAGCTTATCTGGATTATTACGATGCAAATAAGGATTGGTTCTATGGAGGCGAAGGCACGTATGAATTGACCGTGGATGAAGATGTCAAAAGTTGGGGGATTCCCAATAATGACATCCGCCTGTTGGACAAGGCAATTAGTGAATGGGAAAAAGGGGGCGAGGTGGATAAGGCAAAACGGGTGTTGGAACGCTATACGCTGTGCCGTTTTGAAACCCCGCAAGAGTGGCGCGAATGGTATGAAGCCAATAAAGAACGGATGTTTTTTACGGAGGCGGGGGGATGGCTGTTCCTGGTTGATACGCGGGACGCGAGTGTGCCCGGCAATGATTATGCAGTCCGGGAGCGGCGGGTGGCAGAAGCTGTTGCTGCCCGTGCGGAAGGATTGGTGACGGATGATGAAAATCCGGTACTGGCAGAGATGACAGTAGAGGAAGGAACGGATGGCGACAAAGTGGTGGTCGTACGGATGAAAATCCACTCCGGTTATCATATATATGCCACCGTGCAACCTACGGATGCTTTTATTCCGACAACATTTGATTTTGTGTTGCCGGCAGGTTATGAAAAAGTGGGGGAATTGCAGTGTCCTTCTTTTAGGGGATACGGTGATGCAGGAACGACTATTTATGAAGATGAGGCAGAATTCCGTCAGGTTATCCGTGGCAATGGCGACGGCACGGTGCAGTGCACGATTGGTTACCAATGTTGCGATGCCCATATCTGTTTTCCGCCGTCAGAAATTAATCTTTCGGTTGATTTGAAGTAAAATGGAAGAATAAGTAAAACACGTAAAACGAATTGAATATGAAACATGTATTAATAAGTTTGTTATGCTTGCTGTCGACGGGAGTGTTGATGGCACAGGAAGTGAAACCTGCCCATATCCACGGGAAGATACAGGATTTCAAAGGCGGTCTGGTGACCATGAATTACTACGCAGCAGGGCGGTCGGATACGGTGGTGGTGAATGCAGATGGCACGTTTGATTATTCGGGTACTGTCAGTGAGCCGCAAAATGTGCTTTTGTCTTTTGAAGACTACAAATGCAGCATAGATCTCTTTGTGGAGAACGGAATGGATGCCCAATTGAACATTTCTTTTGTACAAGGGGATTTTGAGGGCATGGTGATTTACGAGCCTGAGGTGGATTATCAAGGGGATAATGCAGATTGCACGGCTTTCATGGATGGATATATGAATTGGTCGCTTTTTAAAAGTCCTTGGACTTGGGAGCGTTTGGATGCCTTGTCTTTTGCGGAATACCGTGAACAATATTTGGAAGATGTGGACAGCGTGAAAAGTGAACTGGTGAAAGTGAAGAGCTTGGCGTTTAAACGGATGATGATGGAAACGATAGATGCTGCCATTCCCGGCGACCTTTTCCGTTTTGCCTGGTCAGAGCCAAGGAGGGATGCCGACTTTGAGCGTTGGGTGGAATCTTTTGACCGGAATGACCCGGAAAATATGCGGATGGCAAGCAATTATGTGCGTTGGTATGGACGCCAGCACCGGGCAGCCGAAGGAGAGTCTTCTGTCATTAAGTACTTTGCAAACTTAAAAGAGATTTTCACGAACCAGGAAATTATCAATGCTTTTGCTGACGATTACGTTATCCGGTATCTGCAAGGAGCTCCTGAGGGAATGGCAGAAGTGTTGGCATATTACAAGACCGTTTCCACGAACAAAGAAGCCCATGCTAAAGCCGATGCCGTTTATGAGCATTATAAAGATTTGGTACCCGGCGCGCAAGCCATTGATTTTACAATGGCGAATGAAAAAGGCAAGGAGTTCAAACTTTCCGATTTCCGTGGCAAGGCAGTCTACATTGACGTGTGGGCAACATGGTGCGGACCTTGTTGCGCCGAGATTCCCCACATGGAGAAACTGGCAGCGCATTATGCAAAAAACAAAAAAATTGAATTGATTAGCATCTCTTTGGACGATGACCATGCCAAATGGGAGAAGAAGCTGGCAGAGGACAAGCCGGAATGGAAGCAATTTATTTGCCCGGATGCTTTTAAGTCGGAATTGTGCAAGAATTACGACATCAACGGTATTCCCCGTTTCCTTTTCTTCGACAAGGACGGCAAGGTGATATCTCTGGATGCGCCGCGCCCCTCTGCGGACGACATTATTGAATACATTGACAAACATTTGGCAGAATAAAAAACAGATACAGATGATGAAAACAAGTTTTTTGATAGGATTATTGGCAGTTTGCCTGGCTTGCGGGTCGGGGAAAACTGTCCTGAAAGGGCATATTGAAAATTACAATGGCGAGACAGTGTCCATTGTGCCTATAGATGATTATGATTCAAGGGA
>CALUKF010000075.1 GCA_944321145.1 uncultured Odoribacter sp.
TTCAAAATCGCCTATTTTGACAAAAAATGATAATGCTTTTCTGTTTCGTCAATTAATTTCTATCTTCGCACGGAGATTTTAGACTATGGGAAGATACTTTATTGAAATGGCATATAACGGCAGCCGGTTCCACGGCTGGCAAGTGCAACCGGACGCCCCGAGCGTGCAGGCGGAACTGAACCGCGCTTTGAGCACGCTGCTCCGGCATCCGGTCGAAGCCGTAGGCGCAGGGCGCACGGACACGGGGGTGCATGCCTCGTTCTACGTGGCGCACTTCGACTGCGAAGAGGCATTGCCGATGGCGGAAGGCATGCTCGTCTACAAATTGAACCGGATTTTAGGGAAAGACATTGCCGTCTCGGCGCTTTATCCCGTGCCGGCAGACTTGCATGCCCGCTTTTCCGCACTCTCGCGCACTTATAAATATTATATTGACAAAGAGAAAAACCCGTTCACTTGCGACTATGCGTGGCGGGTGCATCCCCTGCCCGATATCCGACGCATGAATGAGGCGTGCCGGATATTGTTTGAATATACAGACTTTACGAGTTTTGCCAAACTGCATTCCGATGCCAAGACCAACGAATGCACCCTCATGGAAGCCCGTTGGGAAGACACGGGGAAGCAATTGGTTTTCACGATTAAAGCCAACCGCTTCTTGCGCAATATGGTGCGCGCCGTCGTGGGCACTTTGGTAGAAATCGGACAAGGCAAGCTGCCTCCGGAAGGCATCCGGCAAATCATTGAAGCCAAAGACCGCTGTTCGGCAGGCACGTCCGTACCGGGACATGCGCTTTTCCTTGCAGATATTGAGTATCCTTTTAAACGAAATACACCATGAAAAACTTTATTTTCACTCTGATTGTCCTCGCCCTCGCCCTGCCGGGAAAGGCGACTACGCTCTCGGACAAGGCGGAAATCAGCGTCCTGACCTGCTCGCCGGGCAAAGAATTGTATAGCCTTTTCGGGCATACTGCCATTCGTGTACACGACCCGGAACAGGACTTGGACGTCGTGTTCAACTATGGGACTTTCGATTTCGACACGCCCCACTTTTACTTGAAATTTGCACAGGGGCTTCTCCCCTATCAGTTGTCTACAAGCCATTTCCAGAGCTTCATGTACTCCTATATGATGGAGGAACGGAGCGTCTATTCGCAACGCCTGCAATTGGATTCATTGCAACGGCAAAAGCTTTTCGACCTGTTGCTGGAAAACTACAAGCCGGAAAACCGTTCGTATCTTTATAATTTCCTGTACGACAATTGCACGACCCGCGTGAGGGATATTTTGGTGGATTGCAGCCCGGCTGCCATCGACTGGAATACGCCCGACTTAGACAAGAATTTCTGGAATCTTTTAGATGAATATCTGGGAGCCTCGCCCTGGGTGCATTGGGGTATCCACACGATTTTGGGGCAACGGGGCAACCGGACAGCCACGCCTTTCCAATACATGTTTCTGCCTGACTATCTGATGTTCGGGCTGAATACCGCGACCATGCAAGGGGAAGATTTGGCAGAAAAAGCGGCATTGCTCTACGAGGCACCCGACCGGGAGGCGGAAACGCCGTGGTATTTTTCGCCCCTGTTCGTGTTTGGCGCGGGGGTGGCGCTTCTCATCGCATTGATGTGGAAGACGCAAAGCCTGGGGTTGTTGAACGGAATCGCGTTCGCCGCGTTCCTGTTTTCGGGAATTGTCGGGTGTCTGCTGGTTTTTCTGGGGGGCTTTACAGAACATCCCATCACGGCTCCCAATTGGAACATTCTGTGGGCAAATCCGCTGAACCTCTTTGTGATGCCCTTCCTGCTGCGCCGGCAATTGCCGCGGTTTGCTGCGATTTACCTGAGGGTCTACATGCTGATTTTATTTGTCGCCCTGCCGGTGTGGGTCGTTTGCCAGCCGGCTGTGCCTATGCCGTCGGTGTTCCTGATTTTGTTGCTGTTATACCTGTGTTTGCGGCTTCGGGCAAAAAAAATGGGGATTACGGCGTGAAAAATGGCGGTTCTGCTTGCAACGGAAGAAAAAATACCCTATCTTTGCAGCATGAAAACAGGATGGTGTCATAGCTCAGTCGGTAGAGCAAAGGACTGAAAATCCTTGTGTCCCTGGTTCGATTCCAGGTGATACCACAGAGAATGAGAGAGTTGAGAAGTCGGCTCTCTCTTTTTATAATTGACAAAACAAACTTTTTAAACGGCAAAGACATGGTGTATCTGCAATCATTCTCATTCCCGACATTATTGGCAATTCCCCAAGCCAAAATATATGATTTAGATAACCATTCGCGCGTCAGCAAATTAGAAGAACTGGAATCCATCCGGACTTATTATGATTTCTTTAGCCAAATACGGGATAAATTCGAGAAATGACAATATACAACATCCCCCGGCGAATGCACATTGCCGGGGGATGTTGTGTATCACTAATGCTTGTCGATGTAGTTTTTCACCTCGAAGTTGGTGATTTTGCTATTGAAATCGCCTGCTTTGCCTAAAGGAAAAACAAGGGTGCTTATGTAATTCATTTTGGCTTTGCCTTCATCGCGATATAATTTGCGGGGCTGGAAATCCTCGCGCAGTTTGCCGTTGACGTAGAAACGCGTGCCGCGGGAATCCCCCTCGATGGTCAGCGTATCGCGCACACCGGGCATGGGTGCATAACGGAACGTGTAGAGATACCCGTCGCGCTGGTAGCCCATCAGTCCGGAGACCGGGTCTGCCAAGTAGAATACGGCAGATTCCGAACGGAACAAGACAGTGCTAGGCTGCTCTTTTGCCCCCTCGATGGTGAAAGTCACGGTATAGTCATAGCCTACCTCAGGAATATCCAATGTTGTACCGGGCTTTAGTTCTTCGGTTTCAAGCACGGTGGAATGCGGCTTGCCGTAACGCGCCAATTCGTTCACTCCGGGCGCTTCGCTCAGCGTATGCCTCAGGCTGTCAAAGCACCCAAAAGACAACACAGGCTCTGCCCCATGCCACATTTTCTCGGCAAGGGTCTGCATAGCCGGCATAAAGCGGTGGTGAATATCCTTTACGGATATCCCGTTGCCCACGTGGTCATTCCACACGGCGAACTGTGCGCCAAGCAAAGCAGGGTCTCCCTCCTCAAAAGTCACATTCCCAACCATATTGGGCGTCCAATTGCCATAGAGCCAACGGGTATTGAGGTAATCGTTGTAATACCCGGCAGCAGGCACAATGTACAACCAACCGTCCGTCATGGCAATGCCACGATAACCAAGCGCAGCCATGGAATCGGGTTTGGCATAACCATTGTACCACCAGTTCATCAGCACGTTCTCCACCTTGACCGGCGTTTCCCCTTTCGCATGCGTCAGCGCGCCCCAGCATGCCGGTTGCTTGCCATAGCTCTCGACAAGACGCAAGTAATGGTCTGTAAACTTGCGGAATTGCTCCACAACTTCCTGTTTGGCATTGGAATATTCGTCCGTACCGATATTCACGCGCTTGCCTACAAACACAGGGTCGTCTCCTTCAAGGTATTCTTTGAACAAGGCATCCAGGAACTCGTAGGTAGCGGGATTCGCCAAATCCAAATGGTCCATGCCATACTCCTTACTACCAATTTCAGGCTTATATTGCGAGAATGCCAGCGAATGGGCAGGTACGTCGATTTCCGGGATGATTTCCACACCCAAGGCAGCAGCCTCTTTCTGGAACGCCCGGAATTCGTCTTTCGTGTAATACCCGTCCGGAGCCGTCAGACCGGGATATGTGTCACATTCCAAACGGAAAGCGGCATACGTGCGGTTCCAATCGTGGTCAAAGAATTGCTTGAAACCATTGTCGTTCAAGTGGATTTGCAAAGTATTCATTTTATAATAGGCAAGCACCCGCACCAATTTGCGCAAATAAGACATCGGGATGTATTTCCGCCCGCAGTCCAGCATGAATCCGCGTATGGCATACATTGGCTTGTCGGTCGTCTCGCCGCAGGCAAGCCCTTCCCCGCCGGCGGTTTCACACATCTGAAGCAGCGTGCGGGTCGCCCAATACAATCCGCGTTCCGTAGCTGCCGAAAGGTCTACCCGCTCCGGCGATACTTTGAGACGGTAGCCCTCCTCTCCCAATTTGCCGTTGCGGACAAGGGATAGGCGAATGCTTCCTGCCTGCGCTTTGCCCTGTGTAACTTCCAGCGCATTCCCGAAAAGCAAAGCATAATCCTCTGCCAACAGACGGGCTACCCGTTCAGCCCCCTCGCTCCCATCCGTACAAATCTGTCGGATTTGTTCTATAGGGAAAGTACCCTTTGCAACTTTCCAAGTGTTCATCTCCGGGATGGTAAACGGTTTCTCCGCTCCCCCCTTCTCCGATTGTGCCATAAGCGGCATCACCCCCGTCGCTACAGCTACGGCAACCAGGAGCATTCTTCTTTTGATGTGTGTAGTAAAACGCATGTTGTTATGTTTAAAGTGTGTAATAATGATTTTCAAATTAATCGGTAAATGACAGCATTTTTCGGCGATAAGCCATTGCAAGCCGGTATTCACGTTTCAGATTGCCAGAAAGAAAAGAACGGTCAATCAATTCATCAGCCAAAGGATTATTTGCTGTAAAACGATTGATTTCAGATTCTATGATTTCTTCTGCTAAACCGATACGCCGTCCAAATTCTTTAAAATCATTTCGGCAAACCGTTCGCGTGTCCCCCAACGCCATTCCTTCTCGGAATAACCCTTTTTCCAAGGCAAAGATTCTCGGTTGTAGCAAATGCAACGAAGTATTTATCAAATCGTATGCCGGAGCCAAATGATATTCCTCCCCTTGATTTAGCAAAGAAAAATTCTTTAAATGTGCATCATCGTTTAAAGATATGAAATTGAATAATATAATTTGGAAAAAATGCAGCAAATCCATCTCAGGTTTTTTGACATAACGTCTAATGATTTCTGCACATTCTTCATAACTGGCATTGCAATATTTATAGTCGCTCCCACCATTAACTTTAGTATAACCTAACAATGCGGCAAAATCCTCTTGCGGATACTTGCCTCCGGAATATACATCAAAACGCCGTGTCAAATAAGCAGCCTCACCATTGGCATAAAAACAAAGTCCGTTGACAGCTGTCTTTATTCCATAGGCTTGGGCAGCGATTTGCATAGTCAGATGTTCATTTGCAGTACAATAATCTTTGTTCAAAATATGATAACCATTAGGTTTCGGCTTTAGAATATAAATTCCTTGCTCCCCTTGATGTGTATAACGAAGAGTTTGCTTTTTGTCAATAAGAAGGGAAAATTTGGGTTGTACTCCCGATAAAGAAATACGCCCGGCATTTAAAACCGCCTCTTTTGCATCTCTGTTATCTTCGGAAGGGCTCGGCATAGATAAACAATGCGATATGGGTTTCCCATCAAATAAGAGTTGTTGCGCCAATGGTGAATACGTATTAAACCCCGGAGCTAATGTAGATGGACAGACAGCAAGTTGAATCATAGTCAGACGGGTTTGACGGTTACAGAACCAATGGTGTCATATTGCGCAGTAGCAAGCAAAATGCCGAAATCATCTTCCGGGTCAATATGCAACAATTGGGATTGCATCTCCCGGTTTTCACCTTCAGAAAGCATGTTAAAGAAAAATGGGAAAAGGTATTTCGAACAATAAGGCTGCTTGCGTAAAGGCATAGTTAAACTTATTGGAGGATTATGAAATTCAAGCAAATATAATTTGTCATAAGTAAATATATATCCCTGCTTGGTCTCTTCAAGGATACCTGCCTTTACGCCATTTACATATACTTCGCATTTTCTCATGAGTTCCATAATCATTCCGTTCTTGTGTACATTTTCAACAAAGATAAGACATTCTTTTGGATTTGTAGCCGGGGAAGCTGAAATTTCTTTTTTAAAGCGCAGATTTTTGGACAAGTAAAAGTATCCATAGGAAAAAAGCAGGTACATCGCTATGGTTTCGCCCGGTATGTGACGTTTTCTCCACGTACTCGCCACACTCTCCCTACGTTTGTCGACGTGGGGAGAGCGTCACGGAAACGTGGTGAATACGGAAGCAAGCAAGCGAATCCCCGGCGTTGTATCAGCCAATGACCAGCCAATCGTCAATAGTGCCGGTCTCGGAGGAGAAGTTGGCACCGATGCAGTAGAGTTTACGGGCATCTGCTTCGTAGGGACGGGCGTAGCCTTTCTCCTCGATTTGCTTCAAGGCAGCTTCTGTCGTGCCGTCTAATTTGAATTCGAAGATATAGATGTATTTGTCGGTTTCGACAATGCAGTCTACCCTGCCTTGGCTTTGCTCTTTTTCGGTGTACACGGTGTAGATGCTCATCAAGCGCAGAATGAGGTAAAAAGTGTAATGGAAATAACGCTCCCGTTCCGTCTCGTCATTCTTGCGACGCATGCTGTAAGGAATGCTGGCAAGAAAAGAGGTCAACAGTTTGCGGAACGTTTCCAAGTCGCCGGTTTTCAATGCCTTGGAAAGTTGAAGGGCAAGTGTGCCCGTGTCTTCTGCGGGTTTCAAGTAATTGGAAGCTACGGCGGTCAGGAAGCCTGCCTTTACTTCGTTGTTCGGAAAATCCAAGAGGAAAGTTTCCTCCTCCCAGTTGTAATCCTTGATAGTCAGGTAGCCACTTTGGTAAATCATGGGCAGGGGCTTTTCCGCTGTCGCCTTGTAATCTTCAAATTCCCGTTCAAAGTAATAACGCCCCGTCAATTCATCCAAATTTTCCCGCGTTCGGGCAAGCAGATGCACCAAGTAAGTCGGCGTGCCGCTCTTGAACCAATAGTCCGCCAACCTTTTAGAGTCGAATACATTCAATAAGCTGAAGGGATTGTATACATCCACCATTCGGATGCTGAAATGATAACCGTCGTAACGCTGTTTCAATATTTCTTTCATTTCCGGAACGCTTTGCCGGAACTTGGTTGCCAGTTCGCCTATCGGCTCCGCAAAGTAATGCTCCAGCTCCTCCTGCGTAATGCCGCAAAGGGTGTCATAACGCTCGTCCATACTGATGTCCTTGGGCTGGTTGAAGCCACTGAACACGCTCACCTGTGAGAATTTGGTTACCCCGGTAAGGAATACAAATTGCAGGTCGACATCTGCTGCCTTGAAAATGGTATAGAAATCCCTCAATGCATCCCGGTTGTGGATTTCCAAGCGTGCCCGGTCGTCCTCCACGCCGGATGTCAAGTCCGTGCTCAAACCGTCCAATATAGGCTTGTCGTATTCGTCCACCAGCACCACGCAAGGTCTGCCATACTGCTTGTGGGCTTCCTTCAATACATACAGGAAACGACCGCTAAGGGTACGGGCAATTGGACTGTGACCGTAGATTTCCTCCCATTGGGTCATGTATTCCTCGATTTTGTCTGCCACCATCCCCTCCTTCACATAATTGTCTTGGCTGAAATCCACATGGAATATCGGATATTCCAGCCAATCTTGCTCCAAGCTATCGATTTTCAATCCTTTGAACAGTTCCTTGCGTCCCATGAAATAGTTCTCCAACGTGGAGACTAACAGGCTCTTTCCAAAACGACGGGGACGGCTGAGAAAGTAAATCTTACCCTCTGTCACAAGCGAGTAAACCAAATCTGTCTTGTCCACATAGACGTAGTCCTTGGTGATGATTTCTGCAAAATTTTGGATGCCTATCGGGTATTTCATGGTTATACGGTTTTTTAAGTGAATACTTGTACAAAGTTAAGAAATATCCGACAATCCGCAAAAAGGATTTTTAAAGGACTGCAGCGACTTTGCGAAGTTGTGCCAGCCTTTCCATAAATGACTTATCCTTTCGCATTTTTCGAAGGTTATAGTCCATTTGTAATCCAAGTAGCGATTCCGCATCCACGCCCAAAATGGCTTCAAAAAGCAAGGCAGTCTTTTCGGTTAAGGGACGCTTGCCGTTCAAGATTTCGTTCAATGCCGAGTAAGGCACATTCATCTGTTGCGCCAATTTGTGTTGCGTGATGCCCCGGTATTCGATTTCGTCTTTCAATATTGCACCCGGATGTGTCGGGTAGGCAGATTCTATATTATTGGCTATCATATTGGGATCTACACCTTCCATTGTAATCATAATTTACTTATTTATAATGGTTTGACAAATCTGTTATATTGCATATCGTAGCAACGGTCTCCCCGTTTTTCACTTGTTCTTCAAATTCTATGCGGTATTGGTCATTTACTCTTACAGAGGATAAACCTGCCTTATCGCCTTTGAGTTTTTCATATCGCAAAGAATTATATTGGCATAACACTAATATATTCCGAGCCTTTTTCATCAAGTTTATGATATCAATATATTTACGGATGATATTAGGCTGATAACGGTGCTTTTTATCTGCACTTGCTCCTGTGCTGTACATCACCTGCAAATATTCTTTATCAAAAATGATTTCCATAAGCTTTTCATTTGTACATGCAAAGGTAAGAATAAATCTTTTGTTCACAAAAAAAGTGAATATATTTTTTACAATCGCAGTATCCGCAGGAAGGAAGAGGGTTAATGATTAGCGGTTAACGATTTTGGGGTTAAGGCTTAAGTTGTTGAAGGAGGCGAGGACTTCCGAACGGTAGGTTCTGCCGAGGGGGAAGGTTTTGTCGCCGATGCGGAGCATGTTGCCGACCCAGGTATCGATGTCGAAAAGGCTCAACACGTATTTCTGGTATACGCGGATGAAATGCGTAGCAGGCAGATGCCGGGGGACAAAGGCGAGGTTGTAGGCAAATACCCCTCCCCTTCCTGTGGATTTTTTATGCATGCAAAAAGCCCCGTCCGGCATTTCGGTAACGGACGGGGCAACATGAAGAAAACTCTATAAGCTAATTAATCAAAGATTTCTGCTAATTTTTGCTGTAAACCTTCGCCACGCAGTCCGCGGGCGATAATGATTCCCTCTTTGTCTAACAATATCAGGTGAGGAATGCCGTTAATCCCATATTGGTCAAGCACTTCCCTGCCGCGGCTATCCAATGCCGACATGTGATGCCAAGGCAAATCATATTTATCAATGGCGTCCAGCCATGCCTTCTTGTTGGTATCCTTGGAAACTCCCACAATGTCCAGCCCCTTGTCCTTGTACGCTGCATAAGCCGCTTTGAGGTTAGGCAATTCTTCAACGCAAGGAACGCACCACGATGCCCAGAAATCCACCAGCACATATTTCCCTTTCCCCGCATAATCAGAAAGGGCAACCTCCTTTCCCTCCGGGTCAGACATCCGAATGTCGATGAAAGGCTTTCCGACATCCGTCTTTTCCAATGTTTCTATCAATTCCTGCACTCTCTTTACCGCAGGTACTTCCCGTGTTCGGGCATCCGCACCGGCAAGCAACTCTTTCTGTTCCGCCAAAGAATGGGAAGCTGCACAGACATACAAATCATTCCAGAAAGCCGGATTATTGATATGCCGCTTAATGGAATCAAAAGTCATCGTATGAAGTTCTTGCGAATACTTGCCCCCTGCCGCCTTTATCTCTTTTTCCCGCTCAGGGGTCAACTTCCGGGCAGCGGACTCTTCCTGAATTTGTTTCCGCAAAGCATCCATTGCTTGGCTTGGAATGCGCTTGGCTGCCTTGAAACGCTGATAGGCATCATTGGTTGCCGTTCCTGAGACTTCGCTCCAGCCTTCGGCGTCCGTATGGATGCGGATTTTGGCATTCTCCAGCGACAAATTGATATACTGTGGATTCTGGGGATTTTTAGGGTCTACTAATTTCACCCAAGCGCATTCCGGCTGCGCCACCGTGCCTTTGAAAGCATACTTTCCGCCGGCAACCACCGTGGAATCCATTTGAGGATTATCTACAGACCAGCCGCCTATAGCCAAATAGGCTTTCGCGCCTTCCAAGGAGGACGGGTCTACCGTGCCTTGTATCGTATAAGAGGATTGCTGGCAAGAACACAATGCCCATGCGGCAATCCCTGCAATTAATAAGTTCTTTATCATATTTCAATTTTTTATCATTTTACATCAACTGAAAGCTCCACTTCCCTTGGCGGAAAGCAGATGTGGGCATCACAACATTGGTAGCCCAGCTTGCAGCGCGCCGTGCCGCTGCCGTCGCCTTTGATTTCCTGGCGGAACTCCGCCTTGTCCTCAAAGATGGTCGTGCCGGTGCTGCCGTATCCCTTAAAAGAAGAGCGTTGCAAGTCGCCCGCTTTCTCATAACCGTCGGGCAGCGCAAAGTCCACCGTCGTGGGAATGAAAGCATCGCCCTGCCCCACGGAAGCGTAAATATGGTAGCCGGGATGGATTTTCACTTTCACGACCAGCACCTTGTTGCCATTCGTCCCTTCCTCAACACTCATCACTGCCCGCACGGGATTCTTGTCATCGGTCGCCAGATTGTCCGCCGGAGCGGCTGCTTCTGTTGTTGCCAGTTTCTGCCCCTTGGCAGAGTAGTCATTGCCGGGGACGCTCTTGTCGCGGGTGTCCACCATGAACAGCCAGCCGCCCGCCTCAGTGAAGAACAGCCTGTCCTTGTTCGCCTCATACCAGGAACGCCATTCCTGCGGAGTGGAGAACCGGCACAGCGTGTAGCGTTCCAGCACGCGCTTTGCCCGTTCCACCTCGCCGCCTTTCTCCCATTCGGAGATGGCTTTGTCCAAGAGGCGGATGTCGTTATTCGGGATGCCCCATGCCTTGGCGTCCTCGTCCACGGTCAGGTTGTAAAAGCCCTCGCCATAGAACCAGTCCTTGTTGGTGTCGTAGTAGTCCAAGTAGGCTTGCTCGTCGGTGCCGAACATATAAAACGCGCTATCCTGGTAGCGTTTCAGCATGTCCTCATAAGTCATCGAAGGTTGGGGGACATAATCCAACCTTCTTTTTTCATCTTCTGACAACTCCTCCCCCCTTGCCTGCTTCGCTTGAGCTTCTTCTTTCTCCTTCAACATTAGCTTCACCCATTCCTTGTCTGACTCTACGCGTTCCTGCCAGGCAGCACGAGTTGCCAGGTATTTCAATTCCTTCAAGTACTCGCGGGTAGCGATGCGGTCGTTGTACTTGCGGGC
>CALUKF010000076.1 GCA_944321145.1 uncultured Odoribacter sp.
GGTCATCAGGAAAAACCAATTTTATCTCCCTATTTTAACACAAAATGTTTGATGAAATCATAGTAATAGGGGAGGTGGCTGCGAAGCAGACGGAGGAGTATGATAAGCATTTCGCCACAGCCCCTCTGCTTGCCGTCCTGTTCCTCCCCTGTTCGTGGTCTGTTCCCGTGTCATGCCCGGTTCACTCCCGGTTATTCCCTTGTCTTGCTCCGGTTGGCACCGGGGCAGGGAGGGGCATGCCTGCTGCTTGGAATCCCCCGGTTCTCCGTTTTGGCAGGGAACAGTCCGGCATCAGGGCGCATCCCGTCCCCTCCTTTTGCCTGTCAAATAACGTCCTGTTCCCGTGTCACCTTCCATACTCCTTTCATGCTTCTTTCTTCCTGCGCCCATTCCAATCGGAGTTGAATCTGAATTGAACCTGAGTTGAACCTGAATTGCTCCCTGAACAGAGCCTGACGACAACTTTATTTCACCTGCAATTGCCTGGTACTTGGCGGACGGAGGCGCGCCTTCACGGGGCGGCTGGGAGGAGGGCAGCGCACGGGGCAGCGCCTTTTCCCTGGGCTTGAACGGCTGGGAGCGTGGTTTGTTATCTCGGTTTCAGGATGCCGTCCCCGTCGTCGCTGTTTTGCAGTCGTTGGTTTCGGGCTTCGGTTTTCCTGCCAAAAGGAAACGTGTAGGATATTTTGAGGGAGATTTGCCCGTTGGGGGCGGTGTTGTATTCGTGGTAGCCGTAGTATGCGGAGAGTTGCTTGTATTCGTTGCATTTGTAGTCCCGTCCCAGAAATTCGTTGGTGCCGATGGAAAACAGCCATTGCTTGTGGCTGTAGCTGAGCATCAGCCTGTCTGTGATTTGGGCAAGTTGCACGTATTCGCCAAAAAGGAGCTTGAACTGGTTCCGGATTTGGAAGGCAAGTTGCCAGTTCTTGTAATTCCCGGACAGGCTGCCCGTGTAGCCCCAAGAGGTCAGGCGGTGGGTGTAGTGGTTGCCCCGGCTGACGTGGTGGAAGAACATGGGGATAAGCTGCAGGGTGAGATAATCCTGCCACAGGCTGACCGTTGCGCTTGCCATGAGCGTGAGGTCTTGCATGGCTTTCTGGTTGACGATGGTCTGGATGAACCTGTCCTGCTGGCGGAGCACTTCGCCCATGGCGGGCTTGAAGTGGTAGCTGTAGTTCCCGATGATTTGAAGGTTGAACTTTTCCCTGTAGGTCTCGTAATTAAACTGTACGTTCCCGACTGTCCACGGCTTGAGGCGGGCGTTCCCGCAGCTCCACAGCCATGTGTCGTTTTGCTGCAGGGTGCTGTTGGTCTCGTTCAGGGTGGGGGAGTTCTTGTCGAACCCGCCGTGCAAGCCGATGGACGAGTTGCCCTTGAAAGCGTAATGGAGGTCGAGCAGGAACTTGTAGTTCCAATTCCACCGCGATTGTCCGTTTTCTTCAAAATATTGGGCATATCCTCCGAGGCTGATTCTGTTTTGCCATTTTTCGGACGAGCGGGACAATTCCATCCATGCCTCCGCCGCGTTGTTTTGGGTGAGCGTGCGGCTTTCCTCGGGCGTGCGGAAATGGTTGTCTATGCGGCTCCACGTGTTTTTGATGCCGGCGGAGAAGTTGAGTTTGCCGTCTTCCTTTTCATAGTATCCTTCGCCAATCAGCGACCATTTTTTGCCGTCTTGGTCGGTTCCTCCTTGTGAGAGGATGGCTTGTCCTTGGGCGTTCGTGAAATGGTTTTCGCTTTCGTTGGAAGTGTGGGTGCCCACGAGGTTCAGGGCGAGGAGTTGCTTGCCGGGCAGGTTGCGTTCGTAGTAAAATTCCACAGAAGGCATGAGGTACGTTTGCCGGTCTTGAACGGTTTTCTGCGTGGAGTTCGCCGTGTCCGGGGCGATTAACGCCGCAGTCATGTTGTCGTGGGGCTGTTTGAAATATTGCAACTGCACGGCGGCATGGAAATAATGCATCTCTTTCTCTTGGTGGAAATAATGCAGACGGGCGTTGTGGTTGTGGTACAAATACGCTTGCTTGTCGCTTTTCCATTCCCGTTCTGTGATTTGGTTGTCGCTGAACGCATAGCGTTCCCGTTTGGCATAACCGTAATCCATGTTGAGGCAGGTGAAGTTGTAGTCGAATCCGGCTTCCGACTGCCTGCGGTTGAATTTCGCCGTCAGCAGGTCATCCCCGTAAGTGACAAAGGTATGGTCGGCTTCGGCGTGGACGATGCCCCCGCTTTCCCTGGTTTTCGTCACGTAATTGATGACTATCCGTCCTCACCACGCCTCTCAAAACCCGCTGCCCGAAAGCGGGCATGCTGGCTGCCAGCATTAAAACGAGGGGCAGTGCTTTCATTCCTTTCATACGCTGAAGTGTTTGGTGGTGCTTTTCTTTGTGCCGGTCGGGTTGCAACCGGTTTTACAAAATTTCCTTCAATACGCCGCTGCTGTCGTCTTGGTTGTTGAGGCGTTGTTTGCCGGATTGTTTGATTTTCCCGAAGGGCAGGGTGAACGACACGTGGACAGAGACGACCTTCGCAGGGTGGGCATATTGCTCATACGAATGGTAGAGGGCAGACAGTTTTTCCACTTTGTTGTGGCTGTAATCCCGTCCCAGAAATTCGTTCAGCCCGAGCCTGAAGAACCACAGGTTGTGCCTGTAGCTGAGCATGACGAGGTCGGTGCGCTGTGCAATCCCCAGCTGTTCGCCCCAAAGGTCTTCCCAGGCGTTGCGCATTTGGAATGCCAATTGCCAGTTTTTATAGGTGCACAGCAGTGTCCCCGTGTAGCTCCACGAGGTGGAACGGTGCGTATAGTCGTTGCCACGGCTGACGTAATGGCGGAAAATGGGGTTGAGTTGCAGCGCGAGGTAGTTCTTCCACAGGTTTATCCGGCTGCTGAGGATGATTTGGCATTCCTGCATGGCTTTTTGGTTGCCGTAGGTCTGGATAAACCTGCCGCTTTCATGCACCACTTCGTCCATGACCGGGTGGAAGAAGTGGCGGTAATATCCGTAGGCTTCCAGGCTGAATTTGGACTTTTGCAGCAAGTAGGTGAGGGTGGTCTGCACGCCGGTGTAGGGCTTTAAGTCTGCTTTGCCGCTTGACCACAGCCAGGCGTCGTCTTGGGTCAGGGCGTCGTTGGTCTCGTGCAAAGCGGGGTATCTCCTGTCGGCAGCGCCCCGCAAATGGAGGGAGGACTGCTTGCTGAATTGGTAGTCCAGGTCGAGCATGAGCTTGTAGCTCCAGTCCCGGCGTGCCTTGCCGTTCTCTTCAAAACGCTGGTTGTAAATGCCTGCGCTGAATTGTTGGCTCCATTTTCCGCTCCGGTGGGCAATTTCTGCCCAGGCTTCTGCGAGGTTTTCCTTTTGGGTGACTTGCATGCCGGCAGGTTGGCGGTAATGGCTTTCCGTGCGGCTCCAAGTGTTTTTGATGCCGGCGGAGAGGCTGGTTTTTCCCCATGATTTTTCGTAATACCCTTCGCCAATCCACGAGTACCTGTCGATGTCCTGGCGGGTGCCGCCTTGCGAGAGGAGGACGGTGTCATGGAGGTTCGTGAAGGAGTTTTGCGTCGTGTTGGTCATGTAAGTGCCCACGGCATTGAATGCAAGGAATTGGTTGCCGGACAGGTGGCGGTCGTAGTACAATTCCAGCGAAGGCGCATAGAAATCTTGCGAGGTGTACCGCTCTTTTTCCCCGGCGGGTTTGCCTTCCGGCGTGCTCCCTTGCAGGCGTATTGTGTGGTAGGGCTGCCCGGCGTATTGCAGGCGGAGGGTGGCATTGAAATAGTATTTGTCCTCCTCGCGGTTGGTATAATAGATTTGCCCTTGGTGGATTCTGGTTTTGTAATCGATGCCGGCGTCCTGCCATTCGTAGGTGACGGTGGAGTCGGGGGCAAAGGCATAGTGTTCGCTTTGGTAGTAATCGTTGGTTGCGTTGGTTTGGTAAGTCATTTGGTAATTGAATCCCGCTTCGGCGCGTTTGCGGTAGAATTTGCCCATGAGGAGGGCGTTGCCGGTGTGGAACCGGAACATGTGTTCCGCCTGGGCTGCCAATAGCCCGCTCCCTTCTTTGGCTTTGGTCACGTAATTGATGACGACGGCGTAATCCTTGTAGCGCAAGCCGGGGCGGTCGATGTATTTCACGCGCAGGATGTACTTGGGATGGAGGGCTTGGATGTCCGCCTGTTCTGCCGGTTGCCCGTTGATGAGGAAGCCCACCTTCCCGCCGTCCAGGGCTTCAATGCTGCGCTTGACGGGGTCTATCCACAGGCGGTGGAGTTGCAGGTTCATCAGGAGGTCTATGCCGTTGTGTGAGAATTTCAATTGTTGGGCAGAGGGATAGACGAACAGCCTGTCCGCTTGCCGCAGGTCGGCGGTGGCGTGGGCTTCCTCCAGTTCTTGGCTGTCGGTTTGGAGCTGCATTGTCCCCAGCTCGATTCTGCCCTCGCCGCAGACGACGGATTGCCTCAAGGTGCGGAAGCCTACGCACGACACTTGCAGGCAATAGTCCCCTGCCTCGACTTTGGACAGCCGGAATTCGCCCAGCCGGTTAGTAGCCCCTCCCACGACGAAAGCCGAGTCGTGGGTATAGATTGCCACGTTGGCAAATTCCACGGGGGTGTTTCCCTGCCCGTCGACCACCTTGCCTGTCAGTACACATTGCGCGAAGGCAGGGAAGGAGAGGAGCAGCAGAAGAAGGAGAAAGACGGATGTTCTTTTCATAGTATACTTGCTTTTGACGGTTGTTGATTTTTTTTGTTATCTTAGTACGGCGGTAAAGTTATAACCGATTCCCCTATATTCGCCATTGGAAAGCCTGAAAAAAAACATTGGAAACCCCGTTTTTTATTTCATTGACTGCAAGCGTTTTATCCTTTCCCACCCCTCAAAAACATTGGAACGCCCCCAAAAATGATTGGAATCCCGTTTTTCCCCCTTCCAAAATCGGCGTAAAACGAGTTCGATTTGAAAAATTCAAACAGCCTTTTTACGATGCATGAAATGAGTTTGCTTTATGCACGTAAAATGGAACGAAGAAAAAATAGTATGCTTATTTGTTGTATCGTATAGCAACATTTTGTACCTTTGTGCTAATGAAAAGAACGATTATTGCATACAAAGACTATTTCAATGTGTTTTTTGCACAGCTTGATACGAATACACAAGATAAGGTGTTATACGTTCTTATGCTGTTGCGGACGCAAGACCGGTTGCCAACGAAGTTTATAAAGTTGATACGAAATGGACTTTATGAATTGAGGGTGGAATACAACGGCAATATATATCGTATATTTTTTATATTTGATGGAAACAAGATTGTGGTGCTTTTTAATGGATTCCAAAAGAAGAAACAAAAGACGCCACAGAGCGAGATAAACAAGGCGTTGAAATTGAAGGAAGAGTATTATGGAAGCAAAAATGATTAAGAAAGACATCTATGATGTGGACGGATTGATAGATGAGCGTTTTGGCAAAGAGGGTACGCCTGAGAGAGCCGAAGCAGAGGAACGCGCCTATGCTTTTTATTCCGGCGCCGTGATTGAGGAAGCTCGGAAGAAAGCCAAGATAAGCAAGGCGGAGCTTGCACGGCGCATGGGCGTAGACCGGGCATATATTACGCGGATTGAAAGCGGGCAGATAGAGCCGAAAGTTTCCACTTTTTACCGTATAGCCGCAGCTCTTGGCTGTTCTGTTGGGCTAACTTTTACGATGTAAAATATGATAATGGGGGGAGCCGCTAATAGCCCCCTGTCCCCTCCTTGGTTGGTCTCTGGTTGCGCCGCTCTTTTTTCGGAGATGGCTTGCACCTCCCCTGGTTGCAGCCACGGAAGGTTTGCGGGAGGTGCGGGGAAGCGGCGGGAGAGGCAGAGGGCAAACAGGGAGGCGGTAGGGGCGGCGCATTCCTTTTGCCCAAGCTGTAGGCAAGGGCGGGGGAGGGGCGTGTTGGTTCAGGGGGTGGCAGGCGTGTTGGCGAAGGAGCGGAGGTAAGCCGTGAGGTTTGCTTTCTCCGGCAAGCCCAGCTTTTTCCGGAGGGCGGTTTTGCGCTTCAGGACGGTGGCAGTGCCTTGCTCCAGGATGACGGCAAGTTCGTCGTTGCGGAAGCCGAGCACGAGGAGGCAACAGAGCTGCCTTTCCTCGTCGTCCAAGAGGGGATGCGTGCAGTCCAGCCATGGGCGGAAGCCTTCGTGCAGCACGTCGATGACTTGGTAGAAGCGCGTCCAGTTCCATGCGGTCAGTGCCACGTCGTTGCCGAAAAGTTTGTTCCACTGCATGGCAGGATGCTGCGTTTCCGGCGAGGACCGGTGCTTGACTTCGGCAATTTTGCGCTTGAATGCCACCAAGTCCGAGAGCACTTCCCTCAGCAGGGTTTGCTCGCTTTGCAGGTGTGCCTCCCAATGCCGTCGGACGGTTTGGAGCGCTTTCTCCTTGGCGGAGGCTTTCCGTTGCAGGGCGTAGATGGCTCCCCACGAAGCCAGGAGGGCGAGCAGCGGCGAATAGGTCAGAAAGTCTTCCATCATGTCTGCATTTTCAGTTTTTGGTCGTGTCTTTGCTTTTAAGACACATTTTTAGAGAAAAGTATGAATGGGAGACTCTTAAATATTCATAACGCGCCGCAGGATTAGGAATTTTTAGGCATAAAAAGAGGCTGTGGTGAGATGCCTTGCCGGCATTTCACCACAGCCTCGTAGTATAAATATTTCAAGCTCTTCCGTTTATCCCAGGAAAGAGAGCAGCACGCCGGCTACCACTGCCGAACCGACCACGCCTGCCACGTTCGGACCCATGGCGTGCATCAGCAGGAAGTTGCCCGGATTGGCTTCCTGTCCCACGATTTGCGATACGCGGGCTGCCATCGGCACGGCAGATACGCCTGCAGAACCGATAAGCGGGTTAATCTTGTTCTTCAGGAACAAGTTCATGAACTTAGCCAGCAGCACGCCGCCTGCAGAACCCAAGCCGAAAGCCACCACGCCGACTACGAGAATCGACAGCGTCTTCAGGTTCAGGAACGCGTCAGCCGTTGCCGTTGCGCCCACAGAGATACCCAGGAAGATGGTCGTGATGTTCATCAGCTCGTTCTGCACCGTCTTGCTGATACGCTCTACCACGCCGCACTCGCGCATCAGGTTGCCCATCATCAAACAGCCAATCAAAGCGGCTGCGGACGGCAGCAACAACGATACGAAAGCAGTCACCACAATCGGGAAAATAATCTTCTCCTTCTTTGACACCTTGCGCAGCTGCGTCATGACGATTTCGCGCTCTTTCTTAGTGGTCAGCGCCTTCATGATAGGCGGCTGGATAACCGGCACCAATGCCATGTAAGAGTATGCCGCTACGGCAATCGGTCCCAACAAGTGCGGAGCCAGCTTGGAAGTCAGGTAAATCGCCGTCGGACCGTCGGCGCCGCCGATGATACCGATAGAAGCAGCTTCCTTGAAATCAAAGCCAATCACCAACGAAATCAAGAGCGTCGCGAAGATACCGATTTGCGCTGCCGCACCCAGAAGGAAGCTCTTCGGGTTAGCCAATAGCGGACCGAAATCGGTCATCGCGCCCACGCCGATGAAGATGATACACGGGTAAAGCCCCAGCTTCACGCCCAGGTAGATATAGTCCAAAATGCCCGTGTTGTTCGTGTCGGCGAAGTCAGCCCAATGCACATGCCCGCCTTCAAACAATTCCGGGTGGTACATCCCTGCTCCGGGCAGGTTGGTCAACAACATGCCGAACGCAATCGGGAGCAACAACAGCGGTTCAAACTTCTTGACAATAGCCAGATAGAGCAGGACGCACGAAATGCCAATCATCACGAGGCACAGCCAATTGCCGTCCGCGAGTTTGGCAAACCCTGTGTCGTTCATGAAATTCACCATGCTTTCCCCGAGGCTCGTCTCTTGTGCTCCGGCGACGAACGGGGTCAGCATGAACGCCGCCATGGCGGCTATTCCCAACAGATATTTCTTAATGTGTTTCATTCTCAATGATTTTACAGTAAATTATTCCAGATCCACCAGCGGGTCGTCCTGCGATACGGTCTGCCCTTCCGTTACGTGAATGGCTTTCACCACGCCGTCCTTCCCCGTCATGATGTTGTTCTCCATCTTCATTGCCTCCATGATAATCAGCGTGTCGCCGCGTTTCACTGCCTCTCCGACTTTCACCTTGATGGATGAAATCGTGCCGGGCAGCGGAGCCTTGATAGAGCTGGCGCTGGCAGTTTCCGTCGGCGCGCTCACCTTCACTTGGGGAGCTTCCGGCGCTTTCGCCTTGCGGGTCAGCGGCGAAGAGGGGATATTCTTGCTTTCGTATTTTACGTCATAGGCGAGCCCGTTCACTTCTACGTGGGCTTTGTTATGGTCTGTGACATTCACTGTGACATCGTAATCTTTACCGTCGATAGTGATATTGAATTTGTTCATATTCTCAATAGTTTACTTGATAACACCGTTTCTTACATTATAAATCTTCGAGCTCCACGGAGAGTAGCGTCTTTCTACCTCTTGGATGGTGATGATATGCGGCTCCTCGTCGTGAGCGTCAAAATACAGGTGCATCGCCATGGCGATGGCTGCCTGTTCGTGCGGGGTCGGGTGCATGTCCGTCGTAACGGCAGGCTTCGTGGCTTCCTTCTTCCGTGAACTGAATGTTTTGCTGATTAACTCTGACTGCAGGTTGATGACCCAAATCAATACAATCAGCAACACGAAAGTCACGCCGATGCCCACTGCCGTGATGAGCCCTGCAAAACCCCAATCAATTGCTAACATTGTCATAATTACAAAGGTATATTAGAATGTTTCTTCATCGGGTTCGTAATACGCTTCGTCTGCAGTGACTGGAAGGCACGGATTACGCGGAAACGCGTATTGCGCGGTTCAATCACATCGTCGATATAGCCGTAAGAAGCTGCCTTGTACGGGTTGGCAAACGTATTGTTGTACTCCTCCTCCTTCTCGGCAATGAACTTCTTCTTCTCCTCGGCGTCCGTAATGGCAGCCAATTCCTTGCCATAAAGAATCTCGATAGCGCCCTTGGCACCCATCACGGCAATCTGTGCCGTCGGCCAAGCATAGTTGAAGTCGCCGCGCAGCTGCTTGCAGGACATCACGTCATGCGCGCCGCCGTATGACTTCCGCAGCGTCACCGTCACTTTCGGCACCGTAGCCTCGCCGTATGCGAACATCAGCTTCGCGCCGTGCGTGATGATGCCGCCGTACTCCTGCACCTTGCCTGGCAAAAAACCCGGCACGTCCACCAGCGTCAGGATAGGAATATTGAAGCAGTCGCAGAACCGCACGAACCGCGCAGCCTTGCGTGAAGCCTCGATGTCCAGCACCCCTGCATAGAAGCTCGGTTGGTTGGCAATAATACCGATAGAGCGTCCGCCCATGCGTGCGAAGCCCACAATAATGTTGCGTGCATACAACTTGTGTACCTCCAGGAACTTCCCGTTGTCCACGATAGCCTCGATTACCTCCATCATGTTGTACGGCAAATTCGGGTTGTCCGGAATCAGGGCGTTCAGCTTGTCCTCCAAACGGTCAATCGGGTCGTTGCATACAATCATCGGAGCCTCCTCCAGATTGTTGCTCGGCAGGTAAGACAGCAAGTCGCGGATCAGCGCGATGCCCTCCTCCTCGTTCTCAGCCAGGAAGTGCGAAACGCCGGACTTCGTGGAATGCACCGTAGCGCCGCCCAAGTCCTCCGTCGTGATGTCCTCGCCCGTCACCGTCTTCACCACCTTCGGTCCCGTCACGAACATATAGGACGTCTGGTCGGTCATGAGGATGAAGTCCGTCAACGCCGGTGAATACACTGCGCCGCCGGCACACGGTCCGAAAATAGCGGAAATCTGCGGCACTACGCCCGAAGCCAGGATGTTACGCTCGAAAATCTCGGCATACCCTGCCAGCGAGTTCACGCCCTCCTGGATACGTGCGCCGCCCGAGTCGTTCAACCCGATAATCGGTGCGCCCATCGTCATGGCTTTGTCCATCACCTTGCAGATTTTCTGCGCCAGCATCTCCGACAATGCCCCGCCGAACACCGTGAAATCCTGTGCGAACACGAACACCACGCGCCCGTTGATAGTCCCTTGTCCCGTCACCACGCCGTCGCCCAGGAACTTCGTCTTCTCCATCCCGAAGTTCGCGCAACGGTGCGTCACGAACATGTCAAACTCTTCAAAGCTGTCCTTGTCCAACAGCATGGCGATTCTTTCCCGAGCCGTATATTTCCCTTTCTTGTGCTGCGACTCGATGCGCTTCTCGCCTCCGCCTAACTTGGCTTGTACTCGCAAGTCAATCAATTCTTTGACTTTATCTTGATTTGTGGCCATATAATTTGATAATTTGTGTAATTGTGAATTCTGAAAAAATCTCCTTTTCCCAAAAACTCAAAGATGCAGGAATGGAAAGCTTTTCTCGCGTCGGGAAAGGTTTTTCATCGCTGCATCTTCAAATTTCCGTATCCGTGCTTTTTTACTTCTTGCCGCAAAGCTCGGTCAATACCCGGTTCGTGGACTTCGGATGCAGGAACCCGATGCGCAATCCCTCGGCGCCGCCGCGCGGCTCCTTGTCAATCAATTGGCATCCTGCAGCCTCGGCGTCCTTCAATGCCGTTGCCACGTCCTCCACGGCAAATGCCATGTGGTGCATGCCGCCGCCGTTCTTCTCGATGAACTTCGCAATCGTGCTGTCCGGGCTTGTCGGCTCCAGCAACTCGATTTTCGTCTGTCCCACTTGGAAAAATGCGGTTTTCACTTTCTGGTCTGCCACTTCCTCGATGGCATAACATTTCAGCCCCAATACATTCTCATAAAAAGGAAGAGCTTCCTCAATGCTTTTTACAGCAATACCGATGTGTTCAATGTGTGTCGGTGTCATAATGTTTTGTTTTTAATGAATAAAATATCTATTTATCTTCTGATATTTAAGTTCTTTCATCAATTCAAG
>CALUKF010000077.1 GCA_944321145.1 uncultured Odoribacter sp.
TCGTGGCGGGCATCGGGCTGGTTTTCTTAACGGTGGCGGCATTCCCGAGGCTGCCGAACCGACCGGGGACGGCGGGCGTGCGGCTGGCAGGCTGGGGGTGTTTGGTGCTGGCAATCATGATGGGTTGTGCCTACGTGTGGCACTTCCGGGCAGCGGAAAAACGGACGGCAGAGTATGGGGCAATTTATGACCGCTATGCGGATGCCGGGCAAGCGCACGTGGCGGAGCAGGCGTTGGAGGTGACGTTGGACGGTTCGCGGCTGCAAGGAAAAAGCCTGATGACGGTGGTAAACACGGGGGTGGAGGAGATGGAACGGGTGGTGCTGTACCTGAATCCGGGGCTGCGGGTGGAAAGTTTGACGTGCGGAGAGCAGGCGGTGCCGTTTGAACGGGAGGAACAGGCGGTGATTGTGGAGCGGGCATTGCGGGCTGGGGACACGCTGCGGTTAGAAATGGAATACGGCGGGACGATTGACGAGGCGGTGTGCTACACGGACGTGCCGCTGAAAAACAGGCGGGAGCAACCGAAGCACCAAGGCGTGTTCTGCTTCGGGAAGCGGTATGCTTGGGTGGAAAAAGGGTTTACGCAACTGACGCCGGAGTGCCTGTGGTACCCGACCGGCACGGCGGCAGCGCATCCGGCTTCGCCTTTCGACATACAAAAAGACTTTACGCAGTACTCTTTGACTGTGGTGCACCCGGAGGGAATGACGGTGATTTCTCAGGGGGAGGCGGTAAGGGAGGCAGGCGTGACGCGCTTTGCGAACCGCACGCCCCTGCCCGGCATCAGCCTGACAGCCGGGGAGTATGAGCGGATGGGCATGGAGGTGGATTCGGTGCTGTACGAGGTGTATTATTTCCGGGGGCATGATTTCTTTTCGGAGCCGCTGGCGATATTAAGGGACACGATGGAAAACTACATTCGGGAGACCAGGATGACCATGGAATATAATTGGACGAAAGACTACCCGTTCCGGAAATTTGCGTTGGTGGAAACGCCTGCGCCCTACTTTACCTACCTCCGCAATCAAAAGGGGTACACAGAATTTACCATGCCGGAAATTATATTCTTATCGGAACGGGGGTACAAATTGTCAGGCGCGGATTTCGCCAGCAACATGGAAATGATGAGCCCCAGATTGCCGGAAGAATTACAAACTCCGCTGGCTTTGACAGAGTTTGCACTGAACCAATTGCTTGAAGAAATCTTCGGTACATGGGCATACCTCAACAACGAGGCAAGCGCGACCTCATTGGCTCCCCTGTTCACCCAACATACTTCTTATATCCATTCAGAAAAATATCCTGCTTTGGACTTGATGCTGCAGCAAGCCCAAAAGGCTGAAGAGACTGCCATCATCCTCTCCAGCGATGTCGTTGACCACAAACAACGCGCCAATGCTTACTTGAAAGAACACAGCCTAAAAGATGCCGTCACAGGCAGCCAATTGGACATCAACGCCTTGAACGCCATCATCGACCTAAAAGGAAATGAGTTGCAACAGTATATCTGCCTGCATATCCCTACGAAAACTTACCGGGAATTCATCCAAGCATTTTTCCAACAGCATGCCTTTGAAACGGTGCCCCTCGACACGCTCTGCGAAGCCATCCGCGCCATTGACAGCCTTGACCTGCGGGGATTGATAGAAGAATGGTATAACCGGAAAGGAACGCCCGCGTTTGTCTTCCGTGATGTGCAAAGCCTGCAAGTGACAGGCTTGGAGACCGAAGCCTACCAAATCCGCTTCAAGGCATACAACCCTTCGGGAACGGACGGACTGCTGAACTTGAGAATCATGTCCTCGACAAATGCGTGGAACGAACATTTCCTGCTTCCTGCCCATACTGCCCGCGAATACCGGATTCATTCGGACGGCAAGCCGCATGCGGTGAACATCAAAACCAATATTTCGCAAAACATTCCGTCCCAATACATTTATCGATTTACCACGGTTTCCGGCACCGTCCGTGATTCGGCGACCGGCGTGTTCCCTGCCGACCCGCGTGATTTCCTGCCACCTTCCAATGAAATTGTCATAGATAATGAAGACGCCGGTTTCCAAGTTGCAGAAAGCAAAACCCGGCACAAATTGAAGGATTTCTTCCAGAAGCAACCGGAAGGGGAATACCAAAATGCCATGTTCTTTTCGCCCCCGCCCCACTGGACAAAGACCGTTATGGAAAGCGCTTACGGGGATGTCGTCCAAAGCGCGGCATACAAAAGGAGCGGAACGGGACAAGCCACCGCTACTTGGACGGCAAAGCTTCCGGAGAACGGATATTATGAAATTGCCGTATGGAATCCCCGGGATGTGAATATGCAAATCCTGGTTTATGACGAAAACGGCAAGCAAACAAGCGTTGTCCTTGAGCAGCAATACATTGTGCGCTACGAGGGGCAGGAGGAAGAGGAGGCGTTTACCATTAACCTGGAGGAAGAGGACAACGGATGGATTTCTTTGGGACGCTTCGACCTTCCCGCAGGCGAGGCGAGCGTAACGCTGACGGACAAAGGGTCGTGGAAGTTTGTCATCGCCGACGCGGTGAAATTTACACGGATTGAATGATGATTTTATGAACAGACAAATGTAAAAGATATGAATTGGATGGACATTCGCACGGTGGCGCGCTACGAGGCGCGGTTGTTGAGGAGGAGCTGGCTGTTCCGGATTTTTGCGGGGCTGGCGTTTGGAATTATATTTTGCGCGGTGGTGTTTTGGTGCACGACGCTTATTATCGACGGCAACCCGCGATGGGGACAGGTGGCGATAACTGACCAGGTGCCTTTCTTCAGCCTGTTCCTGTACAACCTGCTGCAATCGGCGATTGTGGTGTTCATCGCAGGAGGCATGGCTGCACGGGAGCGGAAGATGGACACGATGGACGTGATTTATGCCCGCCCGGTGGGGAACGGGGAATACCTTTGGGGCAAGGTGTTGGGCATCCTGAAAGCATTTGGCGGGTGGCTCTTGGTGATATTGGGCTTGACGCTGCTGTTGCATTTGGCTGTGGGGCGGACACCGTTCTCGGCAGTGCCTTACGTGTGGTATCCGCTGACGCTGCTGCTGCCGAGCTTCGTGTTTGTGCTGGGCATGGCGATGGCGGTAAACCAGGCAGTGAAAGCGCGGGCATTGGCGTTGGTGGTGTCGTTGGGCATCGTGGGGATACTGACCTTTTACCTGAGCGGGGTGTGGCACGGGGTGTTGGACGTATTCGGGCAAACGGTGCCCATGATGGGGTCGGACGTGACGGGCATGGCAGATATGGGGGCTTACCTCCTGCAGCGGGCAGTATTCCTCGTGGCAGGCATCGGATTCGTTTTGCTCAGCGTGGCGGCATTCAAGCGGTTGCCGAACCATCCGGGAACAGCGGGCATGCGGCTGGCAGGTTGGGGGTGTGTGGCGGGGGCGATGTTATTGGGCGGTGCGTATGTCTGGCAATTCCGGGCAGCGGAAAAACGGACGGCAGAGTATGGGGCAATTTATGACCGCTATGCGGACGCCGGGCAGGCGCACGTGACGGAGCAGGCATTGGAGGTGACGTTGGACGGTTCACGGCTGCAAGGAAAAAGCCTGATGACGGTGGTAAACGCGGGAACGGAGGAGATGGAAAAGGTGGTGCTGTACCTGAATCCGGGGCTGCGGGTGGAAAGTTTGACGTGCGGACAGGAAGTATTGCCGTTTGAACGGGAGAAACAGGCAGTGATTGTGAAGCGGGCGTTGCGAGCGGGGGACACGCTGCGGCTGGATATGGAATACGCGGGGACGGTGGACGAAGCGGTGTGCTATACGGACGTGCCACTGAAAGAACGGCGGGAAAGGCAGGCGTACAAGGGCTTGTACAACTTCGGGAAGCGGTATGCGTGGGTGGAAAAAGGGTTTGCGCAACTGACGCCGGAGTGCCTGTGGTACCCGACCGGCACGGCGGCAGCGCATCCGGCTTCGCCGTTTGACATTCGGAAAGACTTTACGCGGTACAGCTTGGCAGTAGAGCACCCGGAGGGAATGACGGTGATTTCGCAGGGGGAGGCGGCAAGGGAGGCAGGCATGACACGCTTTGCGAATCGCACTCCATTGCCCGGCATCAGCCTGACAGCCGGGGAGTACGAGCGGATGGGCATAGAGGTGGATTCGGTGCTGTACGAGGTGTATTATTTCCGGGGGCATGACTATTTCCGCGAGCCGCTGGCGGTGTTGCGGGATACGATGGAATATTTTATAAGGAATGCGCTTCTTATGCACGCCAGCCATTGGGTGAAAGATTATCCTTTCCGGAAATTCGCATTGGTGGAAACGCCTGCGCCTTATCATGCTTATATCCGAAGCCAGAAGGGATATACGGAATTTGTCATGCCGGAAATCCTGTTCGTGCCGGAACAGGCTTACAATTTGGAAGGAAATGATTTTGCGAATGAAATAGACTGGAATTTTATGATGAACCCACCGGAACGCCGGGATTCCACGACATTTGCACGGTTCGCACTGAGCAATTTTCTCAGCAACCTGTTTGGGGAAAGGGCAAAAGAAGAGAAACGAGCAACGACAAGGGATTTAAGCCCTATGTTTATGCAGCATACCCTTTTCTTCCTGTCAGAAGAATACCCGATTATGGATGCCGTACTGCAAAAGGCGCAAGGCTGGGACTATGGCGTAAGCATGGTGCTTAACACCGGAATCGACTATGCCCAACGCGCCAGGTTATATCTTCAGGAACATAGTTTGCGAGATGCCCTGTCCGACCCGGATATAGACATTTATCTTTTGTACACGGTTATCCAGCTGAAAAGCGATGAATTGTTGCAGCGCATCCAAATGGAGGTGCCCGGGGAAAAATTCCGGCAATTCCAGAAAGATTTTTTCCGGGAGCACGCCTTTGAAATAATTTCTTTCGACACATTCTGCAAAGCATTAGAGCAGATTGACAGTATAGATATGGAAGGCATGTTGCCCCAATGGTATAACCAGCGGGGAAGTGCTTCGGTCATCATCCGGGGTGGAGAAGCCAAACGCATTGAAGGACAGGAAACCGAATTGTATCAAGTTAGTTTCAAAGCCTATAACCCTTCCGAACATGATGCCGTCCTTTCAGTGAACGTGTCATGCCGCCTGCAGGTCATGACAGGCGGCAAGACTACTTTCGGTGCTTCAATAGATTTGAAAAAACACCTATTGCCGGCAGGAGCAGCCTACGATTTCCGGTATATCACAGAAGCCCAACCTATCCGACTGTCTGTTAATACCAATATTTCGCACAACATGCCATCGGAATATAACTTCAGTTTTTCGGACGCCACCTCTTTTGGCACGACAAGGGACACTACAGAAGGCGTATTCCCCATAAGGTTAGAAGCCTTCCAACCTGCGGAGGGAGAGATTATCATTGACAATGAAGACCCCGGCTTCACCTTCCAAGAAAGCAAAGGGCAACATAAATTGAAAGGGTTGTTCCAAAAGGAAAAGGAGAAATATTCCGAGTTCGTCATTTTCCGGGCACCTGCAGAATGGACGGCAGCCATCGCAACGGGATGCTATGGCGACATTGTAAGAAGCGCCCTCTACAAACGAAAGGGAACGGGACAGGCTTCGGCGACGTGGACTACCCAATTGCCGGAAGACGGTTATTACGAGATTGCCGTCTGGAAAACCAATGCGCTCAATCCCCATTTCTCCATCATCAGCACCGCCGTTGCAGGAAGACAAGCGGAGCATAACTACCATTACCTTGTCCGCTACGGCGAAGAGGAGGAGGCGGTGGTTATCGACATGGCGCAGGAAGAATACGGCTGGGTATCCTTGGGGCACTTTGACCTTCCCGCAGGCGAAGTGAGCGTCACCCTGACGGACGAAACGACGGGACGCTACGTCATTGCTGACGCGGTGAAGTTCACCCGGATTGAATAAAGCAATCATCAGATAAATTCTATTCCGCAATTTTTTAGTCCGATGACTTACAAATTGCGGAATATTTTTCCCCTATAAAACCGCCATCGGCTCCTTAGTCACTCTTTAGTTTGAACACTATTCCTCCAGACATAGCTTGTATCTTCCGTGGTTGTAACCAGGGAAGGTACAAGCTATGTCCGGAGGATCTGCGGCAGAAGTAGAGAGCAAATAGGAAGGGCATTAAGAATTGGAACACAAATGAAGGGTACCGTATCATAAACTCGCTCCATGCTTAAAACGCAATCTGAATAGCAGCCGACATATACAATTTTTCCTTCTGTTGTTATTATGTGCATGATCTACATGACTTATAACATACGATCTACAGAATAATTACAAAAAATATAAAAATAAATGCCGGACACGTCCCAAGCTACAGCTTAGCTATAGAAGCGTAGTAGGGATTATATTGTTCATGAATTGAAATGAAATACTCATATCAGTATAAATTCATCTGTTTACAAAAAATTTTGTTGATATATATATTGCTGGAAATCAGCGCAATCAAAAGAAAATAGACAAGTAGAGAAAAATTTTTTTGTTTTTTGACTCACCCTATTTTATTCTTTATTCGTTATACTATAGAAAAAATGAGAGTAAAGTAGCGCGCTATTCGTTTATTAACGTCAATTACAAAAGTATGAAAGGAAAAACAAAAACAGGCAATCCGGCTTTATCAAGCCTGCCAAAAATGAGGCTAACGCTAAAAAGCATAGCCATTTTGTTAGTCTGTACGCTGAATGTCCAAGCGGCAGTCTATTCACAACACAAAAAGTTTGACATTGCGTTAGACAATGTCGCCATTGCAGAAGTATTCAGATACCTGCATAAGGTTTCTGAATACGATTTCGTGTATGACAGTGATGCTCTTGGAAAAATGCAGCCTGTAAGCATCCAAATGGAAGACACGGACATTGAGACTGTACTAAAAAAAGTGCTGGAGGGGAGCAATTTTGGATGGAGCATTGAGGACAAAGTAATTATCATCAGCAAACAAAAGGTAAAAAATAGTCCTTCTGCCCCACAATCCAAAATATTGAAGGGAGTTGTGGTCGATGAGAAAGGAACGACCCTACCAGGCGTGACTGTCCTCATCAAAGGCACAACGGTCGGCAACGTTACCGATGAAAAAGGCGAATTCCGGTTTGAAATCCCGGACATGGATAACATTGTCTTGGTATTCTCATTTGTCGGAATGAAAAGCCAAGAAGTTGCTTACCGAGGACAAGCGGAGTTAAAGATAGTCATGGAAGAGGACGTGACGGAAATGGAAGAAGTCGTGGTCACAGGTATTTTCCAAAAAGCCAAGGAAAGCTATACGGGGGCTGTTTCTGTCATCACGGAGAAAGAACTGAAAAGCTTTGGTAGCCGCAACGTACTGACCACTTTGCGAAACATTGATCCCTCGTTCAACATCATCGAAAGCAATGAATGGGGCTCAAACCCGAACCGCTTGCCGGAAATTCAAATCCGCGGGGCTGCCAACATGCCCGACATTGACCAACTCCAGGATGAAAGCAATGCAGACCTGAATACCCCGCTGATCATCATGGACGGCTTTGAAATCACATTGGAGCGCATGATGGACCTGAATGACAATGAAATTGAGAGCATCACACTATTAAAAGATGCCTCTGCGACTGCTATTTATGGCTCACGAGGCGCAAACGGGGTCATTGTCATTGCCACCAAAGAACCCGAACCCGGCAAATTGCGGCTGACTTATACCGGAAGCCTCAACATAGAAGTACCCGATTTGACGGATTACCATGTATTAAATGCACGGGAAAAATTGGATTTGGAATACCAATCCGGATATTATGAATTTGCCCGAGCAGAAACAGATTTCCTGTTGAAGCAAAAATACAACGAAATTTTGGCACAGGTGGAAAGAGGTGTGGATACTTATTGGCTTTCCAAGCCTCTCCGCTCCGGCGTGGGACATCGCCATAACGTAAAATTGGAAGGGGGAGACCAGAGTTTCCGTTATTCCGCCACAGTGCAATTCAACCATATCGCCGGTGTCATGAAAGAATCCTTGCGCAACAATTTCAACGGAGGCATCAACCTTTCCTACAAGACTGCCAACCTGATTTTCAGGAACAGCCTGACCATTAGCTTAAACAAAGCACAGGAATCTCCATACGGCACGTTCGACCAATATGTAAAACTGAATCCCTATTGGACAGAAAGGGATGAAAACGGCAATATTCAACGCTTCTTTGATGAAGATTATACATATTGGGGAGGAAGCGGCAATTTCCCAGCCAACCCATTGTACAATGCTACATTAAACACCAGGCAAACCAGCGACTATACTAACATCACCAATAATTTCTCCATAGAATGGAGACCCACCCAAACGTTAATTTTCCGAGGGACGTTTGGCATTTATACTCAAACCGACAACAACGACAATTACCTGCCGCCAGAACACACTTCATTTGCCAATTACACAGATGAGGATTATTTCCGGAGGGGCAGCTATACTTTTGGGACAGGGAAAACGTCAAGATACAATTTGTCACTGACCGGAAGCTATTCCAAAGTGTTCGCAGAACAACACATGATCTATGTCGGTCTGAACATGGACATGGAAGACAAAAAATCTTATAACTATAGCTTCAAAGTTGAAGGTTTCCCCAGCGGCAATCTTGACTTCCTTGCAGCTGCCATGCAATATGCAGAAAACGGGAATCCCGGAGGCAGCGAATCAAAAAGCCGGCGAGTAGGCTTTGTTGCCAATGCCAGCTATTCTTTTGAAGACCGCTATTTTGTGGACGCTTCTTTCCGCACGGACGGTTCATCGCTTTATGGCTCAGACAAACGTTTTGCACCTTTCTGGTCTGCAGGCATCGGTTGGAACCTCCACCGGGAAAACTTCATGACCGACGTGCTTTGGGTCAACCGCTTGAAACTTCGCGGTTCTGTAGGCGAGACAGGCTCCAACAATTTCAGCTCCTACGAAGCGTTAGCCACCTACACCTATTCATTAGACGACCGTTACTATCACTGGATGGGCGCCGACTTGAAAGGATTAGCCAACCCTGATCTGGAATGGCAAAAGACCATGAAATACGACGCAGGCATTGAATTGGCTCTTTTCAATAACCGCTTCAATCTGGAAGCAGACTGGTACTTGGAAAGGACGCGCAGCCTGATGTCCTCCATGGCACTACCGCCTTCCAACGGGTTCTCCAGCTACAAAGCCAACATCGGCAAATTGGAGAACAAGGGTTTTGAACTGAAAGCCACCGCTTTTGCCCTGCGCAACACCGAAAAAGAAATTGTCTGGTCTATCACAGCTTCCTTGGTACACAACAAAGATAAAATCCTTGAACTGTCGGAAGCCATGAAAGAAGCCAATGAAACTTTGGCAGCCCAAGGCGGCTCAACCCCCAACAAAATTTGGAGAGAAGGAGATTCACAAAATGCCATTTACGTTGTGCCGTCTTTAGGCATCGATCCGTCCACCGGGCAAGAATTGTACTTGAAAAAGAACGGCGAGGTGACTTACACGTGGGATGCCGACGACCGGGTATTTTGCGGTGTAAGCCAACCGAAATACCGAGGCAACCTAAATACTACCTTCCGTTGGAAAAATTTGTCCGCAAACTTGTCATTCGGTTATGAATGGGGAGGGCAGGCTTATAACCAGACACTCATTGACCGGGTGGAAAATGCCGACAAAAAATACAATGTTGATGACCGGGTATATGCCGACCGCTGGCAAAAACCAGGCGACCGCACTTTCTTCAAAGGCATTAATGTAACGACTGCCACGCAAGCCACCTCACGGTTCGTGCAGGATGCAGCTACATTCGAGTGCTACAACCTGAACCTTACTTACGACTTAAACGGAAACGAATGGCTGAAAAAGAATCTGGGCATTGACAATCTTACGTTGAAAGGAGATATCGCTGACCTGTTCCACCTTTCCACCATCCGGCAGGAACGTGGAACATCATATCCATTCTCGCGTCAATTCTCGTTTTCGTTAACTGCAATGTTTTAAACTTTAATA
>CALUKF010000078.1 GCA_944321145.1 uncultured Odoribacter sp.
CGGTCATCAGGAAAAACCAATTTTATCTCCCTATTTTAACACAAAATGTTTGATGAAATCATAGTAATAGGGGGAGAGTTTAAAATGTCTGGCATTCAAGCTCCTCCCCTAAGTTAGGGGAGGTGACTGCGAAGCAGACGGAGGAGTATGACAAGTGTTTTGGCACAGCCCCTTGTTGCATGCCTTGGGGATTAGAGAATCATTTGCGGCATGAATTCAAAGCTGTTGTATTGCGGGCGCAGACGCTCGGTGTTGTAGAACTTGTTGATGTCTACGAGTTTTTTCGTGCTGGTCACGATGTCGATGGGGGCGTTGTCGTATCGCCCGTTGCGGAGGATGACCAGGCGGCCGTGCATGCCCTTGGAGATGAGGTCGAGGGCAAGGTTGCCGTATGCCATGGGGACGATGGAGTCCATGGCGTCGGGATTGCCGCAGCGCACGAGGTAGCCGAGCTTCTGGTTGATGATGTTGATGGTCTCGCCGTTGTTAAAACGCGGGGAGAGGGCTTTGAGTTCGTTGGATACGTAGTCGCCAATGCCGCCGAGTTTTTTGTGCCCGAACATGTCGGTCTCTTCGCTTTGGAACATCATCTCGCCGCCGCGGTAGCTGGCTCCTTCGGACACGAGGACGACGGAGTATTTGCTGGGGTTGGTGTAGCGGTCTTGGCAGAGGAGCTCGGCGAGCCGCTCGATGTCGAACTGGTATTCGGGGATGACGCAACGGTTGGCTGCACCGGCGAGGGTGGGCAGCATGGCGGAGAATCCGGCGTAGCGCCCGAAGACTTCGAGCACGAGGAGGCGTTCGTGTGAGCCTGCGCAGGTGCGGAGGTCGTGGGTAAGCTCGATGGTGCGGGTGATGCAGGTGGAGAAGCCGATGCAGTAGTCGGTGCCGGGGACGTCGTTGTCCATGGTTTTGGGGATGGCTACGACTTTGACGCCTTCCTGCGCGAGACGCACGGCATAGCTGAGTGTGTCGTCGCCGCCGATGGGGATGAGGTAGTCGATGCCGATGAAGTCGAGGTTTTTGAGGACTTCGGGGGTGAGGTCGTTGATGTCGTCCTGGTATTTGTCGCGCAGGTGTTCGGGCACGGCAGCTTTGGGGACATGGGACGCGCGGGTGCGCGAGGAGTGGAGGAAGGTGCCTCCGGTACGTCCTGCCTTGTTGACGATTTCTTCGGTCAGTTCAAAGAAGTTGGCGGAGTTGTCTGCCTGGGGGTCGCGGATGGTGTCGACGAGCCCTTTCCATCCCCGGCGGATGCCGATGACTTTGTAGCCTTCGCGGAGGGCGCGGATGGTGACTGCACGGATGGCAGGATTGAGTCCGGGGACGTCGCCTCCCCCGGTGAGGATGCCGATGATTCCTTTGCTTTTTACGTTCATGGTGTGTTCAATTTATTTGTTAGTACTTCGTTTTACCCAAGGGTTGTTTTATCGAGTGGTAAAAATGGCGAAATAAATTGGAAAATGCAAGAAAAAATGAGGGAAAGGGCTATCTTTGCGGATGTTTTAGAATGAAGGATATGGAGGATTTTCTTGTATATTGGAACGGATTAGGCTATGACAAAGCCGTTTTGGTGCTGGCGGCACTCTTTTTCGTGTGGCATGCGGCAGGTTTGTTTTTCCGCAGCCGGCTGTTGCGCGGCGGGACGAAGGAGGGGCAGGCGCAAGGGGCGGAGGGGGTGTCGGTCATATTGACTTGCGCGAACAAGGCGGAGGCGCTGGAGGCGCATCTAGAGGCTTTCCTGGAGCAGGATTATCCTGAGTTTGAGGTGGTTGTGGTGGACGAGTGTTCGGAGGATGACACGCAGGAGGTGTTGTCGAAGTTCCAGGAACGGTATCCGCACCTGAAGACGTCGCGCATCCCTTCAGCCACCAAGTTCCGGCGGACGAAGAAGATTGCCATCCACATCGGGGTGCTGGCGGCGAAGTATGACGTGTTGCTCTTCTCGGAGATTACGTGCAAACCGGCGGGGCGGGAGTGGCTCCGGACGATGGCGGGGAGTTTCGGGGAGCGGACGAGCGTGGTGCTGGGCTTTGCGAATTATGTGGAGGGGGTAGGGACGGGCGTGAAGCGGTATTTCCGCATCCTGCGGTTCTGGAAGACGCTTTGGCTTGCCCGGCTGGGGCTTTATGTGACGGGGGACGGTTGCAATATGGGTTACCGGAAGCGGGATTATCTGGAGGCGCGGGGGTATACGGAGCGTACGCAGAGTTATCTGGGGTATGATGCCGACATAGTGAGGAAGCTGGGACGGAGGGGACGCGTGGAGGTGGTGCAGGAGCCGGCGGCGTATGTGCTGCTGGACGACACGTCGCGGAAGGCTTGGGAGGACGATTACCTGTATTATTATGCCCAGCGGGGGCAGTGGGGATGGAAGGCATGGGCAGGGGGAAGCCTGGATTTTGCGGTGGAGGCTTGTTTTTATGCGGCTGTCCTGCATTTGGCGTATTGGGAAGGAGGCGTGTGCTGGCTGGCGGGGTGGCTGGCGGTGAATTATCTGTGTGACGTGCTGGCGGTGTGCCTGTCCCTGAAGCGGATGGGGCAGCGGGGCTTGACGGGCGTGGCGTTTGCGATGAATGCGGCGGGTTTCCTGTTCAAGGGGTATTACCTGCTTTGCGCTTTACGTGCCGGCAAGAAGTGGAAATAGAAACGTTTTTACGAAAAACAGGAACGAATGATGAGAGCGATTGTATTGTTGGTTATCGGTTTGTTGGGCTTTGCGGGGGCGCAGGGGCAGGTGTTGCAGCGGGTGGATACCATTGCTTTTTCGGGGGTGGTGCTCAATGAACGGGACATGAGCCCGTTGCCCAATGCGACTTGCCGCTTGGGGGAGGGCAAGGGGACGGCGACGGGAGAGGACGGGCGTTTCCGCATCCGCCTGGAGCGGGGGGATACGGTGGTGTTCACTTACGTGGGGTTCCGCCCTTGCACGGTGGTGGTGCCCGACACGTTGTTCGGGAATGAGTATATCGTGGGGGTGTTTATGTCGCCGGACACGTTGCAGTTGTCGGAAGCGTTGGTCATGCGGCGTTGGGGGGATGCCCCGCAGGAGGACATGCTCCGGGCGCGCAACAACATGCGGGGGATACTCAAGCAGGCGTTTGACCCGAACCGCCCGATGGATGCGGACATGAACCAGCGGCGGATGATTGAGGAATATGCCCACAGCGTGGAGATGAAAGGACATGTGGATGTGGGGTTTGGCATCGGCACGCAGTCATTGGCGGCTTACCGGCTGCTGCGTTTGCAGAAACGCATCCGGGAGCGCGAGGAAGGGCTGGTGCCGGAGGAGATTGACCTACTAAAAAAGATATATTATTCAGAAAAAAGGAAAAACCTTGCGGATTGAGTGAAGATAAAATTATCTTTGCAGGGCAAATCAGTCAAACATTGACAAAACGTTTGTATTATTAATGAAGAATGGATTTATGAAGTATTCTACTTTTTTCAGCATCGTGGTGAGCGGATTTATGGGCATGGCTTTGTTATCCGCTTGTAATTCACAGACACAGCCTGCAACGGGAACGACCGAAGCGGCAAATCATAAGACAGTGACAGGAAACGGGAACGGGACGCGGATTGTTTATATCAACACCGACACCTTGATGAGCAAGTATCTGCTGGCAGTGGAGTTGAACGAGGCATTCCTGAAGAAGCAGGAGGAGCGACGCACGGAGTTGAACGTGAAGGCGAAATCCTTAGACCAGGAGGCAAACGAATTCCAGCGCAAGTTGGAGAACAACGGTTTCCTCAGCGAAGCCCGCGCGATTGACGCCCGCGACCAGTTGCTCGTGAAGAGCGAGAATTTTCGCCGCCTGCAGGAGGATATGATTGCGGAGACAGCCCGCGAACAGAACGAGTTGAACAAACAATTGTTCGACAAGTTGACGAATTTCCTGAAGGAGTACAACAAGGAAAAGGGGTTCGACATCGTGCTGAGCACGCAGCTGGGCGGCAATGTGCTTTTTGCCGTGGACGGCTTTGACATTACGAACGATGTGGTAAACCGCTTGAACGAAGAGTATAAGAAAGAAAAAGGAAAATAGGTTTCAACATTTACAAGTGAGTCAGGGGTATGGGTCGCGAGACAACATGCCCCTTTTTTATGAGTTATGGGAAAGACAGAGAAAATCTTTGCGCGGTATTTTGAACGGAACAGATTGTTCTTCCAGCCGGATTTTCCGGACGGCACGAATGCGGTGGTGGTGATTCCGATGCTGGACGACGATGAGCTTTACGGGAGTCTCGCCTGTTTCGACTCACTCGAAAACAAGGAGGGGCATGCGGGCATCGTCATCGTGGTAAACCACAGCGAGACGGCGCCGGAGGAGGTGAAGGAGCGGAACCGCCGGTGGGCGGAGAGGCTGCGGAAGGACGCGAGGGAAGGGGCGCTCAAAGAGTTGCCCTGCCGGATTGTGGAAGCCTTCGACTTGCCGGAGAAGGAGGCAGGGGTGGGGCTGGCGCGGAAAATCGGGATGGACACTGCGGCGTGGTGGCTGTGGCAGCAGGGGAGAACGGACTGCCCGATTCTTTCGCTGGACGCGGACACGCAGGTGGAACCGAATTATGTGGACGCGGTGTGCCGTTTCTTCCGGGAACATCCCGTGGCAGGGGTGTCGATTGCATACGCCCACCGGTTGGAGGACTGCAATGAGGAAAACTTCGGCGCGATGGTGAAGTATGAGTTGTATTTGCGGTATTACCGGGCGGGGTTGGCATACATGGGGCATCCCTACGCCTATACTTGCATCGGTTCTGCCTTTGCCGTGCGGGCATCGGATTACGTGGCGGAAGGGGGGATGAACAAGCGGCAGGCAGGCGAGGACTTTTATTTCATCCAAAAGCTGATTGCCACTGGACGGTATGCCGATTTGAACACGACGACCGTACACCCGTCGCCGCGCCTGTCTTTCCGCACGCCCTTCGGGACGGGGATGGCGTTGTCCGGGATAGGAGCGGACGGGGGGAGGTATCCCGTGTATTGCTGGGAGGCGTTCGAGGAGATAAAGCGGTTTTTCGACGGATTGGATGCTTTGTTCCAGACGGATGAGGCGGCAGCCCGCGCTTACATTGCGGGGCAGCCGGAGGGGTTGAGGAGGTTCCTTCAGGAGACGGACGTGGCGGGACTGATTGCGGAAGTGAACGGCAATTGTGCTTCGATGCCCCATTTCCGCAAGCGTTTCTTCGACCGGTTCAATGCGTTCCGCGTGCTGAAATGCCTCAATTACCTGCACGACGGGCATTATGAAAAGGAGGATATCTCCATCGCGAGCGGCAAGATGTTTGCCGCATGGGGATATCCTCCTTTGTCCTCCGACCGGGAGAAATTAGAGTACCTCCGGAATCACTTGCGGGTGAATTCGTAGTGGATTTCAAAACCTGTATTGCAGGAGATAATCATGCCGTCGGCATCCGTGTCGTTTTTGCCGTAGAGGGAGATGGTGATGGGCGCGTAGTAAGTCTCTGTCTCATCGCTGGGATAAAGGGCTTCGTTGTTCATGAAGTGCTCCTGATTAATGCCGTCGCCGTCATCGTCATTGCACTCAATGTAGAAGTATGCCAAGCCGCTCCCGTTGAAGGGACATTCGTAAACGTCCATTTCTTGGTATACCGAGCCTTCGGGAGTTTTGAACTCGATGGAAGCGGGCTGCTTGAAGTAGAAAGTGAGCGTGCCGCCGTTGATATTGATGTAGTCGATGGCGGAGGGGATTTCGTAGGCGGGGTCGGGACGATCTATGTGGTCTTTGTCCAGATAGGTGGTCTCGCTGGCTCTTACTAATTTCCAGTCGCCTTGGATGGTGGCTTCAAATTCCTCGCCGGTCAGGCTGAGCGTGTGTACATCCTCACAGGATGTGAACGCCCATGTGATGCAAAGCAGCATCAATGTTTGGATTAAGATTTTGATTTTCATACAATCGTTTTTTGGTTATCATGCCTATTTCTTTCTCCCGCAAAAATAGCGATAATGGCAGATTTTTCCATAAATTTGCGAACAAATTTTGACGTTATGGATTTTAATTACGAATTGGAAATCAATGCCGACCCGGAGGAAGTTTTTGCAGCCCTCACCGTTCCTTTCCAGATAGAGTTGTGGAGCGGTTATCCGGCAGACATGAAGGCGGAGGAAGGTTACGAGTTTTCCCTCTGGGAAGGAGACATCACGGGGAAGAACCTGGAGGTGAAGCCGAACAAACGGTTGGTGCAGGAATGGTATTTCGGCGACCGGGCGGAGCGTTCCATCGCGGCGTTGGATTTGAAACGGGACGGGGCATGCACCCGCGTCGTGCTCCGGCATACGAACATTCCGGAGGAAGCATACGAGGAAATCACGGAAGGCTGGCGGGAGTATTACCTTGGCGCTATCAAGGGGATGCTGGAGATGTATTGATGCCCGGCGGCAATCCTGTCCCCAGTTTGTCCCTATCCTCCCTACCCTTGCTGCGCTGCTTTTCCGGAGGTGTTGCGCTGCTGTGGGCTTGCCAAACGCAACAGCGAGCCGGCAGCAGCGAAATAGCAGCGAAACACCTCGGGGGAAAACCGGGGGAGGGAAGGGCTTCCGGGAGAGATTTTTAACGGATTTGCCGGGCGGAGGGCGTGAAATTTTTTCCCAAAGATTTTTGTAGCATGAGGAAAAAGCGTAATTTTACACGCCCTTAGGGCTTGGAAACGTTTACAATTGATAATGACTAATATACAAAAACATGGCGAAAGAACAATTTATAGAAAGACATGTCGGTCCGCGTCCGGAGGATGTGGAAGAGATGTTGAAAGTGATTGGCGTGAAGTCGGTCGACGAATTGATAGAGCAGACTGTGCCTGAGTCTATCCGGTTGAAAGAACCGCTGGACTTGCCGGCACCGCTGTCCGAAGATGAATTTTTGGCACGCATCCATGCTGTGGCTGCCAAGAACAAATTGTACCGCTCTTTTATCGGTCAGGGCTATTATGACACGATTGCTCCTGCCGTGATTATCCGGAACGTGCTGGAGAATCCGGCTTGGTATACGTCTTACACTCCTTACCAGGCAGAGGTTTCGCAGGGACGTTTGGAGGCTTTGCTGAATTTCCAGACGATGGTGACGGAATTGACGGGCATGGAAATCAGCAACTGCTCGCTGTTGGACGAAGCGACGGCTGCCGCAGAGGCAATGACCATGATGTATGCCTTGCGCAACAAGGAGATGAAGAAGGCGGGAGCGAACAAGTTGTTTGTGGACAACCACGTTTTCTCCCAGACGAAGGATGTGCTGATTACCCGTTCCGCACCGCAGGGCATTGAGTTGGTGTGCGGGGATTATGACACGTTCGAGTTCACGCCTGAGGTGTTCGGCGCGATTGTACAGTATCCGGCATCCAATGGCGAGGTGCGGGATTACCGCGCATTTGCCGAACGGGTACATGCGAACGGCGCGTTGCTGACAGTGGCTGCCGACCTGATGAGCCTGGTGCTCCTGACGCCTCCTGCAGAATGGGGCGCAGACGTGGTGGTGGGAACTTCGCAACGTTTCGGTATCCCGATGGGATATGGAGGTCCGCATGCCGCTTATATGGCAACCAAAGAAGAGTACAAACGCAATATCCCGGGGCGTATCATCGGTGTGACCATCGACGCGCAGGGGCATAAGGCTTTGCGCCTGGCTTTGCAGACCCGCGAGCAGCACATCAAACGCGAGAAGGCTTCGTCGAATATCTGTACGGCGAAGGCGTTGAATGCCACGATGGCAGGTTTCTATGCCGCTTACCACGGAAGAGAGGGCTTGCAGCGCATTGCCCGCCACATTCATTCGGCAGCAGTCATTTTGGCAGAGGAAATCAGCAAGTATGGTTATACGCTGAAGAAAGATAAATTTTTTGACACGCTCCGTTTTGCTTTGCCTGCCGGCGTGACGCAGGAAATGGTGCGGGAGGTGGCTTTGGAGCATCGGGTGAACCTGCATTATTGCCCGTGCGGCAGCGTGGGTTTGTCTACCGACGAACGGATTACGGAAGAGGAATTGAATACCCTCGTGGAGATTTTCGCGACGGCAGCCGGCAAGAAAGCCGAGCATGTGGATTTTATCGATGACCGCACGGTGCTGGAGCCGGCAATGTTGCGCGACGATGAGTATATGCAGCAGCCGGTGTTCAATATTTACCACTCGGAGACAGCGATGATGCGCTATATGAAGAATTTGGAACGGCGGGACATTTCGTTGGCGACTTCCATGATTTCTTTGGGCTCTTGCACCATGAAGTTGAATGCGGCAGTGGAAATGATGCCCATTACTTGGCAGGAGTTCGGCGGCATGCACCCGTTTGTGCCGGTAGACCAGGCTGAAGGCTACCAGCAGATGATTCGCGAGACGGAGCAGATGCTGGAGAAAATCACCGGCTTTGCAGGATGCAGCTTGATGCCTAATTCCGGTGCTGCCGGCGAATATACGGCATTGATGGTGTTGAGGCAGTACCATATTTCCCGCGGCGAGGGACACCGCAACGTGATGTTGATTCCGGCATCCGCCCATGGCACCAATCCGGCATCCAGCACGATGGCGGGCTTGAAGGTAGTTGTGACAGCAACCGACCCGGAGGGCAATATCGACGTGGCAGATTTCCGCGCGAAAGCAGAGGCGAACCGCGACAACCTCTTCGGGGCAATGATTACTTACCCCTCTACACACGGTATTTTTGAGGAATCCATCCGTGAGTTGATTGACATTGTACACGAGAATGGCGGACAGGTATTTATGGACGGCGCGAACATGAACGGGCAATGCGGTTTGACCAGCCCCGGAACGATTGGCGCGGATGCCTGCCACTTGAACTTGCACAAGACGTTTGCCATGCCTCACGGCGGTGGCGGTCCGGGTGTAGGTCCGATTTGCGTTGCCAAGCATTTGGTGGAATTCTTGCCGACCCACTCCGTGGTGAAGACCGGCGGAGAACATGGCATCCATGCCGTTTCGGCAGCGCCTTATGGTTCGGTAAGCATGTTGCCTGTGACTTACGGTTATTTGCTGATGTTAGGTGCCGCCGGCTTGAAGAAAGCGACGGAAATGGCAATCCTGAATGCCAATTACCTGGCATCCGCTTTCGAGAAATTGGGATTCAAGATTTTGTTCAAAGGCAAGCAGGGACGTGTCGGGCATGAAATGATTTGGGATTGCAGTTCTTTCAACAAGGAATACGGCATCAGCGAGTTGGATATTGCCAAGCGGTTGATGGACTTCGGGTTCCATGCTCCTACGTTGTCCTTCCCCGTGCACGGGACGTTGATGGTGGAACCGACGGAGAGCGAACCGAAAGAAGAGCTTGACCGCTTTATTGAAGCCCTGAAGACCATCCGCGACGAGATGGTGGAAGTGGCTGAAGGCAAAGCCGACAAGACGGACAATGTGCTGAAAAACGCGCCGCATACACATCTGGTATTGACGGCTGACGAATGGACGCACGCTTATCCGCGCAGCAAGGCGGCTTATCCGCTGCCTTGGGTGGCTGACAATAAATTCTGGCCGCAAGTGGGTCGTGTGGATGATGGTTACGGCGACCGCAATCTGGTCTGCACGTGCGACTGCCTTTATGAATGAGCAGGCATGAAGCCTATTCGATAGTAGCTTTTACCGCCCGATTATGCTTTGCATAGCCGGGCGGTTTTGTTTGTATTCCAGGCAGAAAATAAAAATCGGAATAAATTTTGTGGAAATTTTGAGCGATTGAGAGTAATTAATTTTATTTTTGTTGCGAATTAACGCATGCATAGAGTCCATGAGTAGCATTGTAGAAGCCATAAAAAAGGGAGACCAGGCAGCTTTTCGGGAGCTGTTCGAGGATTATTATCCGGTGCTTTGTGTGTTTGCCACGAAGTTTTTGCGTGATGAGGAGCAGTGCAAAGACGTGGCGCAGGAAGCATTGCTGGCTTATTGGGAACGGCGGGAGGATTTTGACGACATCTACAAGGTGAAGGGATTCCTGT
>CALUKF010000079.1 GCA_944321145.1 uncultured Odoribacter sp.
GCTTCTTTTTCAATAAAATCAAGGGTGCGACGACGGGTGCGGGGGCTTCTTTCAAGCGGATGTTTATCAGCGGGGTGTCGCCTGTGACATTGGATGATGTGACGAGCGGGTTCAATATTGCTTCAATGATTACAATGAATCCCCGTTTCAATGAGGTATTGGGCTTTACGGAGGGGGAAGTGCGGGAAATGCTGGAATATTATAAAGCCCAAGGGGAATGGTCGGGTGAAGTAGAAGATATGCTTGCCATCATGCGGAAGTGGTACGATAACTATTGCTTTGCGACGGCTTGCACAAATGTGAAGATGTACAATCCGGACATGGTGCTTTATTTCATGAATGAATTGATTAGCACTCAGAGCGTTCCGGAAGTTTTGGTAGACAATAACGTAAGGACGGATTATAAGAAGCTGAAGTATTTGATAATCTTGGATAAGCACTTGAACGGCAATTTCTCGCGTATCAAGCAGATTGCGGAGGAGGGAGAAATCATGGAGGATATCCGGACGGCTTTTCCGGCAGAACGGTTGGTGGAGAGCCGTAATTTCGTTTCCTTGCTTTTTTATTTTGGCATTTTGACGATTGACCGGGTGGAGTTTGGCAGCCCTGTGTTGAAAGTGCCGAACCTGACAATACGCCAAGTGTTGTTTTCTTACATTGAGCAGGGTTTTTACGAGGCGGAAGTCTTCCGTTTGGACGAGAGCCGGCTGACGGACTTGATGCGCCGCATGGCTTATTTCGGCGAGTGGAAGCCTGTTTTCCAATACCTTGCCGAGAGGCTCAACGAGCAGACTTCTGTGCGCGATTATCTGCAAGGGGAGAAGTCCGTGCAGATGTTCCACTTGGTTTACCTGAGCCTGACGAATTTCTTTGTCATCTTCCCCGAACAGGAAATGAACAAAGGTTTCAGCGACTTGTGGACGTCTCCCTATTTTCTGAACCATCCGGCGATGCGGTATTGCTATATAGTGGAATTCAAATATTTGAAACATGAGGCGACAGATGCGGAAGTGGCAGTAAAATTGGAGGAGGCGCGGGAGCAGTTGAGGCAGTATGCCGGCGATGAGAAATACGTGCAGGCAAAAGGGCAGACCGTTTTACGGCGGATTGCGGTGGTTTATCGGGCGTGGGAGTTGGCAGCCTTGGAAGAGGTGGAGGCATGAGGCGGGGGTGCGGCGCACTTAAACGTTAAATCCGTTGGGATTTTGAAATAAAGTGCCTATATTTGTCGATAGTTTTGAGTGAAAGGAGCCGTACGATAGGCTCAAGGTTTAATATAAAGCTATCATTATGAAATTGTTAGAAGGAAAAACGGCGTTGATTACCGGTGCTTCACGAGGCATTGGAAAGGCTGTTGCATTGGCGTTTGCCAAGGAAGGAGCAAATATTGCTTTTACGGATTTGAAATATGACGAGTTGGCTCAAGCTACTGAAAAGGAGATTGCGGATTGCGGGGTGAAGGCGAAGATGTATGCCTCGAATGCTGCCGATTTTGCACAGACTGCCGCTACGGTGGAGGAAGTGGCAAAGGAGTTCGGGCGCATTGACATTTTGGTAAACAATGCCGGCATTACGAAGGATACGTTGCTTATGCGGATGAGCGAGGAGCAATGGGATGCAGTGATTAATGTGAACCTGAAGTCGGTATTCAACTTCACGAAGGCGGTGTCTGCCGTGATGTTGAAGCAGCGGAGCGGTTCCATCATCAGCATGAGTTCGGTGGTGGGCGTGAGCGGAAACGCAGGACAAGCCAATTATTCCGCTTCGAAAGCCGGTATTATCGGTTTTACGAAGAGCGTGGCAAAGGAGTTGGGTTCACGCAATATCCGCGCGAATGCCGTAGCGCCCGGTTTCATCATTACAGACATGACGGCACAGTTGCCGGAGGATGTGCGTAAGGAATGGGCTGCCAAGATTCCGTTGAAACGGGGAGGTACGCCGGAGGATATTGCGAAAGTGTGCCTATTCCTGGCTTCAGACATGTCGTCGTATGTGACGGGGCAGGTATTGCACGTGTGCGGCGGAATGAATATGTAAGTGATTGTTTCTCAATATATGAGGAAGTTCACAGCTTCAGTTTATAAATTTTATATGCAGGAGGGACTGTAAAAAGTCCCTTTTTTTGTTGCTTTTGTGGGGGGATTTGTTTATTTTAGGAGGGATTATATTTTGAAGTATGCTTTTGAGATTGTACCGATTTATAGCGTTGGCATTCTTGTTGTTGCCGATTTCCTGCACGACTTACCGGGTGATGCAGGTGGAAGTTCTTGAACCGGCTGCCGTCCCTTTGGCGAAGGGGAGCCGGGTTGCCCTTTTTGACCGGAATATACAGAAGGAGGGGAATGCCGTCCAATTTGCCGACCCCGGAGTGGGGAATGAGTTGCAAGTGGCGTTCGGGGACGGGATGAATCATTGTTTTGTGGAGATGGGGTATGACACGGTCATGCTTTTGGGCAATCACCGGCAAATGCGGGTGGCGGATATCGGGGCAGTGGAGGCATTGCCGGCGGACACGGTGCGTGCTTTTTGCAGGCGTTACGATGCTGATTTTGTGGCTTCGTTGGAGATGATGGCGTACGGTTATGAGGAGGAGGACATTCTTTGCCAATGGTTTTTGAGGCTTTATGGCGCGGAGGGGGGCATGGCGGTGGATTCGGTGGTGTTGGAGGAGCGGTTGCCGGAGGAGAGTTTTACGATTGATTCCTATGATTTGTTGGATTATCTGGCAGGGCTGTTTTGGGATGCGGGGGTGAGTTATGCGCACCGTTTGGTGCCGACGTGGAATGCCGTGGAACGGCGGATTTACAGGCAGGGGCGCGTGTTGGCTTTGGGGGAGGCATATTGGCGGAACGGACAGGATGCGGAAGCCGAAGAGGTCTGGCAGAGGGCGTCGCGCCTTTCGGGCAAGACGGCGGTGCAGGCGTATGTCAATCTGGCATGGCTGCAGGAGAGCCGGGAGGATTTTGCGCGTGCCCTGGAGTTGCTCCGTGAGGCGGAACGGATTGTGCAGGAGGAACATGTGAGCGGCGGGGTGGCTGATTATGTGGATGAGTATATCCGCATTTTGGAAAAGCGGCTTCGGGAAAGGGATATTTTGAGCCAACAAATGGATTTTTGAAGTTATGCTGGATATTTATAAAGCATCCGCCGGTTCGGGCAAGACTTTCGCGTTGACGTTAGCCTATTTCAAGCTCATTTTCGAGTCGCCGATGACGTACCGGAACATATTGGCAGTGACGTTTACGAACAAGGCGACGGAGGAGATGAAGTCGCGCATCATCAATGAATTGCATAAACTGGCAGAAGGCAGGGAGAGCTCTTATGGCGAGCTGCTCCAGGAAGCGCTGGGAATGGACGCTTTGCAGGTGAGGAATCGCGCTGCGTTGCTCCGCAATTTGTTGCTCCACGATTACGGGCGGCTTTCGGTGACGACCATTGACCGTTTTTTTCAGCGCATGCTCAAGGCTTTTACCCGTGAGTTGGGCATTTTTCCGGGGTATAATGTGGAGCTGGACAACGAGTTTGTGCTCTTGCAGGCAGTCGACCGCGTGATGCATGAGGTGAAAGGCGAGCCGGAGCTGCAGGCTTGGCTGCGGGAATTGATGGACAGCAGCGTGGAGGAGGGGAAGTCCTGGAACGTGAAAGCCAAGATGGCGGATTTGGGCGAGGAGCTTTTCCGGGAGCATTACATGCTTTTCGACCGGCAGGTGTTGGAGAAGTTCAGCGATAAGCATTTCCTCAGGGAATACCGCCTGTTTTTGCAGCAGTTTATCGGGGAGTTTGAAGACCAATTGACGGCAGAAGCTACTGAAACGGTGGATTTTATCCGCTCGGCAGGCTTGCAGGTGGAGGATTTCAGAGGCGGGCAGCGGGGCTGTGCTTTCTGGTTTTATAAATTGGCAGCGGGCACATTCGTCCCGCCAACCGACACGACGCGCAAGGCATTGGATGATGTGGAGATGTGGGCTGCCAAGAAGTCGCCCCGCCGGGAGGAGATTATGGCAATTGCGCCTGCGCTGACGGAACGGTTGCGTCGGTTGGTGGATTTTTTCGACGGGCAATATAGCCGCTATTTGTCTGCCAGGCAACTGATGGGCAATCTCTACCAGTTGGGCATCCTCAACGACCTTTACCGGAAGGTGAGGGATTATTGCGATGAGCGGGGAGTGATGTTGTTGAGTGACACGACTCATCTGTTGAATCTCTTGATTGCGGGCAACGACACTTCGTTCCTTTTTGAGAAATGCGGGAATTATTACAATCACTTGATGATTGACGAATTTCAGGACACGTCTGCCATGCAGTGGCGGAATTTCCGCCCTTTGGTTGTGAACAGTTTGGGCGAAGGGAACGAGGTGATGATTGTAGGGGACGTGAAGCAGAGCATTTACCGTTGGCGCAACGGGGAATGGAGCCTTTTGGCACGGGGGGTGGAGGAGGAGTTCAAGCCGCTGGGCGTGCGCAATGTCCTGCTTGCCGACAATTGGCGCAGCGCGCGCGAAGTGGTGGATTTCAACAATGATTTCTTCGAACGGGCGGCGCAAATGCTGGAATCGCTCTACCGCGGGGAGGCGGGAGAGGAGGATTCCCGCGCCGCAACCATTGCCGAGGCTTATCGTGGGTTAAGGCAGACGCCGCAGCGGGACGAGAGCGGGTATGTGGACATCTTTTTTGCGGCTGCCAGGAAAGAGGAGGACAGCGACCGCATCATCATGGCGAATGTGGTGGAGGTCATCCAGGACATCCGCCAACGGGGCGGCAGGCAACGGGAGGTGGTCATCCTTGTGCGCAACGGCAAGGAGGGGGCTTTCGTGGCGGATTATCTGATGGAGTACAACAAACAGGCAGCCCTGCCTGTGAATTTCATTTCCAACGATTCCCTTTTTATCCAGTCCTCGCCGGGCGTGCAGTTCATCATTGCCATGCTGCGCTATGCGGTTACGCCGCAGGACAAGGTGAACCGGGTGTTAATCCCTTATTTACACCGTTTTTTTATCCGGAACGAGGAGGGGATGTCCTTGCATGAGGTGTTCCGGCAGGCGAGCGAAGAGGCTTTCCGTCCTTTTCAGGCTGTAGGATTCGGCGACTCGGGCGAAGATTGCCTTTCGTTTTCCCTTTACGAAACCGTGGAAACCATTATCGACCGTTTCGGCTTGAAGGAGAAGGCGGAGGATGTGCCTTACCTGATTGCATTTCAGGACATGATTTACGAGTACGAAGCCAATAATTCCAATAACATTTCCCTTTTCCTCGAATGGTGGGACAAGGAGAAGGACAAGCGTGTCCTTGCGACGTCGGAAGAGGCGGACGCCGTTCGTATCCTGACCATTCACAAGTCCAAGGGGTTGGAATTTGAATACGTCATCTTGCCTTTCTGTTCTTGGGAACTGGATGCCGTCCGCCCTGTACGGCGCATTTGGTGCAGGAACCGGGAAGCGGGTTTTGACGCATTGGAGTATGCGCCGCTGAATTATTCCGGCGCATTGGCAGATACCCTCTTCCGGGACGATTATTTCGACGAGCATCTGAAAGCCTACATCGACAATCTGAACCTCCTCTACGTGGCTTTTACCCGTGCGAAGAACGAGCTGTATGTCCGTCCTTACCTGCCCAAAGAGAATAAGGACGGTTCGCTGCGGCTTGCCGACATGGGGGCTTTTATCTGGCAGGTGCTGGGCGAAATGGGAGGGGAGTGGCAGGCGGAAAGGCAGTACATTCGCGGCAGGAAGCAGCAGGCAGAGCGGAAAAAGGAAGCTCCGTTGCCGGTCATTTCGCTGTTCTCTTATCCGGTTTGGCAACCGGAAGGGCGCATCGCCGTCAAGTACCGCTACCGCGATTATACGTCTGCCGCCCCCGATGCCCTTTCTGCCATTGACGAGGGGAAGTTGCTGCACGAGATTTTCAAATCCATCCGCCACCTTGGCGATGTTCCCCAAGCCATTGACAGGGCATGCCTCGACGGGTTGATCCGTCAGGATGAAAAGGCGGATTATGCCGCTCGGATTGCCGCTTATTTGGACAATCCGCAAGTCCGGCAATGGTTCGCGCCGGAGAACCGGAGCATCAATGAGCGCGATATCCTTTTTCCCGGAGGCTGCAAGGCGCGCCCCGACCGTGTCGTGGAATGCGGGGGCAGGCTCTGCGTCATTGATTACAAGTTCGGGCAACGCGAAGAAAACCGCTACCTCAAGCAAGTGCGTTTCTATTGCAATGCCTTGAAAAAGATGGGCTATCCCCGCGTGGAAGGTTACGTATGGTATGTGAAGTTAGAAAAAATCACAGAGGTAGAGCTCTGACTCTATGAAAAAGTAATATATTTGCAAACGCAATTTTGTGATAGTATATATGTCGCCACAGGAAAAAGAATTGATAGAAGGGCTCAAACGCAAAAGCCGGAAAGCGTTCCACACGCTTTACCGCGATTACTATGCCGCCATGGTGGTGTACGCTTTGAAGTTCCTCAAAGTCAAGGAGGAGGCGGAAGATGCGGTGCAGGACGTGTTCCTGTCCCTGTGGGAAGCCGAGAAGCCCTTTGATTCCATTGACAACCTGCGGTCTTTTTTGTATACGTCCGTGAAAAACCGTTGCCTGAATATCCTGCGCGAACGTTCTGTCCGGCGGAAATACGAGGAGCATATCATTGATTTTTACAAAGAAATGGAGAATGAAGAACCGATAGAGCAGACTTATGCGGAAGTGCTGGGGGAGGTGTATCGCCTGATTGACGAACTGCCGCCCCGTTGCCGTGAAATCTTCCTGCTCCACATGGACGGGCGCAAGAACGAGGAAATCGCCCAAGCCCTGGATATCGCCGTCAATACCGTCAAAGCTCAGAAAGCCAAAGCCGTTTCTTTCCTGAAAGAGCAGATGGGCGATACGCTCGTGGTGCTCATCACCATCGGCTGCATCTGAATATTTGTAATCGAGGGAAATGCGTAAATACCCGGAAAAACCGATTCGATAGAAATAAAATTATTACCTTTGCCTAATAAAATTATTAGTCTAACCTAATAAATTTTTCAGATATGATGCAACGCGCTTATTTCAAAACAATTGAGAGTAGAATTTATGAGCCAAGGAAGTTCATTCAAGTGCTTTATGGACCTCGCCAGGTAGGGAAGACTACGCTGATTAAGCAAGTGCTTTCTGTAACAGATTTGCCTTATCTTTTTGCGACGGCGGACGATATTGTCGGGACGGACAGCGTGTGGCTACGCAAACAATGGGAACAAGCCCGTTTGCTTGCCAAACAGCAAAATTGCGAGGTGCTTTTGGTCATTGACGAGGTGCAGAAAATCCAGAATTGGAGCGAGACGGTCAAAAAGGAATGGGATATGGATACTTTTGAAGATTGTCCGGTAAAAGTCGTTTTATTAGGTTCTTCTTCTTTGCTAATTCAAAAGGGATTGACGGAGTCTTTGGCGGGCAGGTTTGAGTCCATTTTTATTCCGCACTGGTCTTTCCAAGAGATGCAGGAGGCATTTGGCTGGACGGTAGACGAATATATATGGTATGGCGGTTATCCGGGAACGGCTTCTCTGGTGCGGGATGAAGACCGTTGGAAACGTTATGTGAAAACAGCCCTGATTGACACCAGCCTTTCAAAGGACATTTTGATGCTGACCCGGGTGGACAAACCTGCTTTGTTGCGCCGTCTGTTTGAAATCGGTTGTTCTTATTCCGCTCAAATTCTTTCGTTGACGAAGATTCAAGGCGAGCTGATGGAAAAAGGCAATCTCACGACATTGAGCAATTATTTGGCTCTTTTGGAATCTGCGGGATTGCTTTGTGGGTTGGAGAAATTTGCCGGTGACATCATCCGCAAGCGTTCCTCCAAACCAAAATTCCAGGTGTTCAATAATGCCCTGTTGAGTGCCCAAAGTGAGTATGCTTTTGCGGATGCCCGTGCTGACAGCAAATATTGGGGACGGCTCTATGAATCTGCGGTGGGAACTCATTTGCTGAATCATTCTTATGCAGATGATTACCGTTTGTATTATTGGAACGAGAATAGCTTGGAGGTGGATTATGTGCTCCAGCGGGGCAGCCAAGTGGTTGCCCTTGAAGTGAAAAGTGGCAAAGATGCCCGCAATGACGGGATGGCATTGTTTGCCTCCCAATTCCATCCCAAGGCGTTGTATACGATTGGCACGGAAGGCATTCCCTTGGAAGATTTTCTGAAAATGTCCCCGAAAGACTTGTTTTAATTGGCGTGTTGGCTGGCTTGCGGAGATGGGACGGAAAGTTGCGGCGGTAGTTTCTACGCGGTGGGCAAATTGTACTTGCAGGCTACTGCCGGGCGGCTGTTGCCTGACTTTTGCCTGGGAGGTCCTTTGGGGCTTCTTTGCTGTCCCTTCGCAACGGCGCGAGGTTGATACGAAGGGGAAATAAAGGTGGATTGAAGGGGCATTGAAGGTGGGGTTGACCAATGGTTGACCAGAGGTAGCCCAGTGGTGGAGTAGAGGTCATTTTTGTACATGGTGGAGAGAAATATTTGCCGGATTAACATTTTTTATAGGGAAATGGATAGTTCTTTTTGAGGGGTTGCGTGTTGTATAGATGGAAGGATGCGGGGACGGCTTTTATTTATTAACTTAAAATTGATATGATGATGAAAGACAAGTCTATTTTGATTAAAAGTTGGATGTTAGGGGCTGCGTGTGTTGCGCTGTGTGCGTGCGGGAGCGGCAGGAAGTTTGCGGAGGCTCCGAAGGCGGCAAACGGGGAGTATGTTTATTTGGTTGCCGACTCGTTATTGAGTCCGGAGGAACGGGAGTTGAAGATGGATTATGTGCATTACGTTCCGGATTCGCTGCTGACGCCGGGGCAAGCGGAGGTTAAAAGGGAATTTGTGAAGGCATTGCAGTCGTTTGCAAAGGAGCATGTAAAGGTGGAGGACAACAAGATGAAGTTTTCCATGAGCCGGAAGGAATTTTTGAAAACGGGGCTTCCGGAGAATATTTATTGGCAGCTGAAAAGGGAGATGAAGACCAACAACCGTTTTATTAAGGAAAACGGAGTGACCGATGTTGAAGAGTCCTGGCGGAAAATTGTGGAGGAGGATTGAAGTAAAAATGCAGATGGAGGACGGGATTATGGGAAATCAGGTTATTGCGTTTTTGGATTTCCTATATAGTATGGGTTTGGGTGGTGTGATTGAGGCAAAAGAGATTATTTACAGATAAAATTAGAAGTTTGTGAATCAGATGTTTTTATTGGACAGTATGTGTCGTTTGGGGGTAATAGAGATTTTGGTTTTAATCTTATTGGTGCTTGTGATTGTTTTGGTAGTAAGGTTTTTGCTGAAAGTGATAGGTAAAAACAAATAGGGTTTGTTGATGATTTGATTTATGGATATTAATGAGAAAAGATTGTTATGATAGTTCCTTTTGTATTAGTCGGAGTCTTTTTGATTCTTTGGTCTGTTTATGACATTTTCAAGCAGAGTATCGATTGGAAATATAAGATTATGATGAC
>CALUKF010000080.1 GCA_944321145.1 uncultured Odoribacter sp.
TGTTTCCCCTCTGCTGAGCGTAGCCATTTCGAGGCGAAGCCTCCACTACCCCGAAGGGGGGAGGGAGTATGAAAAAAGGCATTTTTACACAGCCCCGGTTTCTTGCCAGCGTCTTAATCCACCAGCACCATTTCGTCAATCAGATGGCTTGCGCCAGCCACTTTGTCAATCACGAAAAGGACGTAACGGATGTCGACCGAGATATTGCGGCAAATCTCTGTATTGTATTGGATGTCAGACATGACACCATCCCATGCACGGTCGAAGTTGATGCCAATCAAGTGACCTTCGGCATTCAGGACGGGACTGCCGGAGTTGCCGCCGGTGGTGTGGTTGGTGGCAATGAAGCAAACGGGCACCTCCCCTTCCTGCGTGTAATTGCCAAAGTCCTTCTGCTCATAGATTTCGCGAAGGCGCTGCGGCACATCGTAATCGTAAATTTCCGGGTTGTCCTTCTCCATAATACCGTTGAGAGTCGTGAAATGCTTGTAGTAAACGGCATCGCAAGGAGCATAGCCCTGCACTTTCCCATAAGCGACACGCAAAGTGGAGTTGGCATCGGCATAAAAATGACGTTCCGGCTGCATTTCCATCAGGGCAGCCAACCACACCTCGTCCAATCGCTTGATTTCATTTGCAATGCGTGAAAGTTTCGGAGCGATGTTGTCTGCATTAAAGCGGTAAATGGAAGCGTAAAGGCTGTATGCCGGGTCTTTCTCCAGCTTGCGGCAAGATTTGTCGTTTGCCTTGGAGATGAAAGCATTGAAAGCCTCTTCGGAAGCAAATACAGACTTCTTGAACAAGGCAGCCGCATAAGCCTCAACGCCTTTGGAGGCAGCAGCCTGCACTTCTGCCGGCACCCAGGCGGCGGGAAGGTTCTCGTTGTAGAGTTTCAGCATCTCCACGAGGATTTTACGGTCGGTCTCCGTATCGTAATCCTTGTAAAATTCTTGGGCTGCTGCCCGGATTTTTTCAATGACTTTCTGCGGGTTCTTTTGGAAAACCTCGCTGTTCAAGGTGTTGTACACCCGGGCACTCCAGGATACAATCTCCGCTCCCTGCATACCGGCTTCACTCAAGTATGCCTGTGCCAATACCAAATCTTTCCGCTCAGCATAGAGTGACTGGTAACGGTCTAACAGGTTGGCGTATGCCGGTTTGCCGGCTGCCCATTGGCGGAAAGCCTTTTCTTCTTGCTGTTTGGTCTCCACGGTATTGAAGCGGTTCAAGCCTTTCACCTCCCCTTGCCATTTTTTCCAAGCGTTTGCCACACTGGCAGCTTTGGAGGCGTATTTGATGCGCAAAAGTTCATCCGACTCCATCGCAGCATTGATAATGTTCAACTTGGCTGTGCGAATGGCAATTTTATTCGGGTTCTCAATTTCCTGGATTTGCTCAACGGCATAAGAGGTCAAGTATTCTTTGGTGGTTCCCGGATAACCGAACACCATGGTGAAATCGCCTTCATGCACTCCTTTCGTGGATATTTTGAAGAAAGTGGCGGGTTTGTAAGGCTGGTTGTCAGGAGAATAAGGCGCCGGTTCGTTGTCTTTGCCGGCATAAATGCGCAGGACGGAAAAATCGCCCGTATGGCGCGGCCACATCCAATTGTCGGTGTCGCCTCCGAATTTACCGATGGCTGATGGCGGCGCGCCTACCAAACGGACATCCCTGTAAATCTTGAATACCGACATGAAGTATTGATTGCCATTGAAATAAGGCTTGACATTTGCCTGAAGATTCGTGCCCTCGACGGCTTCCTTTTCCAGCATTGACGACACCTGTTTGATGCGTTCGCTGCGTTCTTCGGGAGTCATCTCCGGGGTAAGTTGCGAGTTAATCCGGTCGGTGACATCCTCCATGCGCACGAGGATGGAAGCCGTAATACCCGGATTTGCCAATTCTTCGTCCTTGGTTTTAGCCCAAAAGCCATCCCGCAGGTAATTGTGTTCCAAACTGCTGTGCGACTGAATCATGTCGAAGGCGCAATGGTGGTTCGTGACCATCAGTCCTTCGTCGCTAATCAGTTCGCCGGTACAGAAATGGGAAAACGGATAACCTTCCCGTCCCAACCCGATGACCGCATCTTTCAAAGATGCCTGGTTGATGTCATAGATATCCTCGGCAGTGAGCTTAAAGCCCTGCTTTTGCATATCTTCGATGTTATACTTTTTGAGCAGCATGGGAATCCACATCCCTTCGTCTGCGCGGCAACTTGCCCATCCGATGAGCAATGCCATTGCCATAAGTAGTGATTTTTTTACCATGAATTTGTATTTAATTAAAAAATTGATTCAATTCCTCGTACAATTTCTGCACCGGCAAGCCCATCACGTTATAGAAAGAGCCTTCTATCCGCCGGATGCCGATGTAACCAATCCATTCCTGGATGCCGTATGCTCCCGCTTTATCAAAGGGTTGGTAATGGTCGACATAGTAGGTGATTTCCTTGTCTGTCAGTTCTTTGAAATACACATCAGTGGAAACCGAAAAAGACTTTTGCCGGTCGGCAGTGGTCAGGCATACGCCGGTCACCACGGTGTGCTTGCATCCGGAGAGCTTGCGGAGCATGGCGATAGCATCCTCCCTTCCGGCAGGTTTACCGAGGATTTCCCCGTTCAAGCAAACCACCGTATCTGCCGTAACCAGCAATTCGTCCGGCTGCAACTCGCCTTCAAAAGCTGCCGCCTTCAAATGGGCAAGGTGTTCCGGCACTTTTTCCGGGGGCATGCCCGGCTCCCATTTCTCTTCAGTCGGCTTCAGGCGGACTTCAAAGTCAAAGCCTGCCCCCTCCAGAAGCTGGCGGCGACGCGGAGAAGCCGATGCTAAAATCAATTTGTATTTCATCATAAAACAAGATATTATGCGCTAATATAAAATCAACATCAGAATAAAGCAAAAGCTGACGCACGTCACCATCAGGGTGCGGAGCAGGTTCAATTGCCAATTGCGGCAATTCTCCTTGCCTATCAGCCAGAAATACGCCGCGTATGGCAAAAGGATTGTTACCGAGGCATAAAGCCATATTTCCCAATTCCAAAAAGAAATGGCATAGAATGCCCATGCTGCCGACAGCATGGCAACTGCCGTCAAAACCCGCAGCAAGCGGCGGGTGTTCCTCAAGCCGTAGCGGATGGGAAAGGTTTTTATCCGGTTTTCCCGGTCTCCGTCAAGGGTATAGATGTCTTTGTTTATTTCATAGATTAAAGTGTTCAGGAAGGTCATCCAAGCAACTACAAAACCAATACTATATAATATCCGTACTACATCAAGGTCTATCTGCATCCCCTCCTTTAAAATTTCGCGCATGGCAGCCACTTCATAAACCACCACGCTCAACGGAATCAAGGCTGCCAAAAAAGCCACCAAAAGGCAACCCGCCCTGAAATGCTTCCGGAAAATGGAGGAATAGCCCCACAGCACCCCCGAAGCAATAAGGAAAACCAACGCGATCCACCACACCCGTGAAACGAAACTCAGGTAGCAGGCAATGGCTACAGCAATGACATTCAGCACCGTATGCAAGGTAATGGTTGCCCTCCGGCTAACACTTCTCCCCACCACGACATCCCGCACGCCGGAAATCCGGTCGGGCTTCACGTCAAAATAGTCGTTGATGGCGTATGCCCCCGAAATGAGGCAACACACTGCCACCATGAACAGCAGGAACTGCCCGTTTGTCACTGGGACAGCAAAACAAACACCTTCCCACATCGGCAATGTAATACAATAACGCATGGCACACATCGCGAAAACGGCGAAAAGCAGCGTCCTGATCCGTATCAATCGCAAAATTCCCAACATAAGCATTGAATTATTTTAATTACAGACTACGCACATAACAATGGGTATCCATCCAATCGCCCCGGGCTTTCAACACCTGCGCCATCACGTCCCTGACGCATCCGTTCCCGCCTGTGGCATCGGAAATATACCTTGCAATCGATTTGATTTCCTCACAGGCGTCTGCCGGGCATACGGGTACGCCGACCTCGTTCATGACGTTGTAATCCGGAATATCGTCCCCCATGTAGAGGATTTCGTCCTTTTCCAACGCATAGCGTTCCCGGATTTCTGCAAGGGCTTCCAGTTTGTTCGGCACTTTCAGGTAAATGTCTTCCGGCTTGATGCCCAGTTTTTCCAAGCGTTCGCGCACACCGGGCGCGCCGCCGCCCGAAATGACCGCTACGATGTACCCCTTGCGGATGCTATACATGATGGCATAGCCGTCCTTCGTGCAGGCAGTCCGCATCAGTTCGCCTTCGGGGGTGATATTCTGCGTTTGGAGCGACAACACCCCGTCTACATCGAAAATGAACGCCCTTACTTTCTTCAAATCATCTTTAAAAAATCCCATAATAACACTGATTTAATGCGTTTACCACAATGTCGGCTGCAGCGGTTTGCTCTCCGTCTCTGCCTTCGCCTCTACTTGCTTCTGCTCTGTTTTGCGGATGGAGTCCGACAAAAGGGTGTACAAATTTAGTAATTTACTGTCGTTTTTCAATAGGGTTTTGTGCATAGCCAAAATGCCTTCATCGCCACGTTTTGCCGGTCCCGTCTGCGCCTGTTCGGGGGAAAGGGTCATCACCTTGTGGGCTGTTTCATAAATCAACGGGCGCAAAAGGCTGAAATCCAATCCTTCCTCCTCCAATATCCTGCCGGAAATCCGGTAAAGGTGGTTCACGAAATTGTTGGCAAACACGGCAGCCAAGTGCAAAGTTTTCCGCTTCTCGGAAGAAATTTCGCAAACCCGGTGCGAAAGCAATTCAGCCAATGCCTTCACCTCCTTCATGGTTTCATGGTTGACTGCTTCTATGCACAAAGGAATTTCAGCAAAATCCAAGTCTCTTTTCTTCGTAAAGGTCTGCAAAGGATAAAGCACTCCGAAGCGTTTTGCAAAAGGCTTCAGTACCTGCATGGGCAAGCTGCCGGAAGTGTGGAGCAACAAAGCCTCCGGATTTAATGCAAGCGTCTTTAATAAAGGCACTAAAGCATCATCGCTTACACAAAATATATAAATGTCTCCATCCGGGTAAATGGCGTATGCATCCGCCGTATAGGTAATCCCTGTTTTCTGCCCCAATTCGCCCGCAGACTCTATCGTGCGGCTGTAAATCTGGCAAAGGTTCAACCCTGCCTTCAACAAAGCCGGAGCAAGGGCATGCGCCACATTCCCGGCACCTATCAAGACAATCCTTTTATTCGTCATATCCTTCGAATGCAATATTTTTGGCTTTAAGTTTCCCATCTTTCAACAATTGAAGCAAACGGCGGCATGCCGCGCAAATATCTTTGTAAAACACTTCGGCTATGAGCACCAATTTTCCCTCGCAATACTCCAAATGGCGGCGTCCCGACGACGGGTCTTCGCGGTTCTGCAACCACAAATCCCCCCCCGGAATAAAGGTATGCGTCATTTGGTTGCGAAGTTTATCATACAGCATATTATTGTCATTCAACACACGATACCTTCCCCCGAAAAGCCGGTTCACGCTCTGGGCAAAACGCTTTGCCGACTGTCCTTTCGCTTTCATGGGCTTGTTGTCGAGCAAACTGCCCAACACCTCGACCGCCTGCCCCATAAGCACAAACTGGGTGTATGCCAGGTCGGCTTGCACCACCTTGCCCAATTCCTGTATCATTATCTCGTTCAGGAACTTTTCAATCCGTTCGATTTGTTCTTGTCTTTCCATAGAATTCGCCCAAAATTAAGGCAAATAATTGAGATTAGGAAATGGAGATTTTTATATAAATTTGCGGCAAACTTAGAAAGCCATGATTTTCATAAACAATACGATTGACAGCGGAAAGGAATTTTCCGAAAAAATATTCGAAAACGGATTAAGTATCTACGAAGTGATACGTGTGTTCGAAGGAAGCCCTATTTTCCTTCATGACAACATCTTAAGACTATCCAATTCACTTAAAAAATCAAACATCCCCATAGATGCGGCAAATCTGGACATTCCTGCCAAACTGCACCGTTTCATCGAACTGGAGCACATCGCCGAAGGGAACATCAAATACGTCCTGCATTTTGCTACAGCCACGCCGGACGAATACATTTACCAGATCCCCCACTCTTACCCCACAGAGAAAGATTACCAGCAGGGAGTGCCCACCATGACCCACGAAGCAGTGCGCGAAAATCCGGAAGTCAAATACATCAATGCGGATTTGCGCACCCTCACCAACCGGTTGATTCAGGAAAACCACGTCTATGAAATCCTTTTGGTCGACCGCGAAGGATACATCACCGAAGGCTCCCGCTCCAACGTCTTTTTCGTGAAAGGAGAGACATTGTATACCTCGCCACTTCAATACGTACTGCCGGGCACCAGCCGCAAAAGGGTGATTGACCTCTGCCAAGCCCACGGGATTCCCGTCATCGAGAAGCGCATCGATTGCCGCTCTGTCGGCGAGTACGACATCGCTTTCCTGACCGGCACCTCCCCTCTTATTCTCCCGATTAATCGGATTGATAATACTTGCTACCATCCGGACAATGCTTTTCTGCACCGGCTCATGCACTACTACTTTGACTTACTGAAAAGCTAACGTGCTGTTTTTATTATCTTTTAAGAAGTTTTGGCGGGAAAGGCATTTCCCGTTCCTAAACTTTTTACTAATATTGTAGCGCCGAAAAACGAGGGCTGAACGCCTGTTTTTCAGCGATGAACATAGTTCAATTTGATATAGCGCACACAACCATGAAATATATATTGATAGCTTTTATTGCAGGCATTGTGATTTGGATGAAACCTTGGAAATGGGGCGAAACCCCGGAAGCCCCCATAACGGCAGAAATCCAAGCAGACAGTTCGAGCAATCCCTTAGACTCATTATTTCTACTCCCTGCAAACCAAGTCATTAACAACGAAGATTCCGAATTGGAAGTTACCGAAAAATTCGATAACCTTATCCAGAAATTCATGAAGCGTTGGGAGCTGAAAGGCGCTTCTTTCGCCTTGATGAAAGACGACCGCCTCATTTACAGCAAAGGCTACGGCTATGCCGACGAAGAAGCCGGCATCCCCATGGACGTGATGCATGTCTTCCGCATCGCCTCTGTCTCCAAGCTCATTACTGCGGCAGCCATCATGAAATTGCAGGAAGAAAACAAATTGCATCTCACCGACCGCGTATTCGGCGAAGGCGGCATCCTGAACGACAGCCTTTTTCTGGACATCAAAGACAAGCGAAGCAAGCACATCACCGTCGAGCACCTCCTGCGCCATCAGGGGGGATTTACGCGGGCATACGGCGACCCGATGTTCTGCCCGCTGGACATCGCCAAAAAAATGAACGTGGCGCCTCCGGCAGACCTCAACACCATGATTCGTTTCGTCCTCTCCCGCCGCCTGCGCTATACGCCCGGCACATCAAGTGACTATTCCAACATCGGTTACGGCATCCTGTCTAAAGTGATAGAAAAAGTATCGGGAGAAGACTACGAGACTTATATCCGGAAACACATCCTGCTCCCGGCAGGTTGTTTCGACATGCACCTTGGCAAAAATCTTTACGAAGACAAATTGCCCAACGAAGTCCGCTACTACGAGGCTTCGGACGCTGAGCCTATCCTGGCATGCGACGGCAGCGGCGAATATGCCTACCGCAGCAACGGGGGCAACAACATAGAAGAACTCTATGGCGCAGGCGGATGGGTGGCATCCCCCAGCGAACTCTTGCGTTTCCTTGCCGCCATCGACAACGACCCTGCCATTCCCGATATCCTCTCGCCGGAGTCCATCGAATACATGACCCGCCATGTGGAACACGGGCTGCCCATCGGATGGATGAACACCACGGAGCGCGGAGTGTGGACACGCAGCGGCACCCTCGCCGGCACCAGCGCAATGATGAAACGCCAACCCAACGGCTATTCATGGGTATTTCTCACAAATACAAGCTGTTGGAAAGGGTCGCGTTTCCCCTCCTACATCGACCGCGCCGTAACTCAAGCCATGAACACGGTGGACGAATGGCCGACCCGCGACCTCTTTGAAATGCAAAACCTTTCAAACGAAAAACTGTTGGTCATCCACTAAATCCCCAAAAATATTATAAAATCGCAGTTTTCCTTTGAATTTTGATTTCAATTTGCAACTTTTGCAGCAGAATAAATAACAAAACAATAGAAGTATGGCATTTCAAATTTTAACGATCAATCCCGGTTCGACTTCAACCAAAATAGCCGTCTTTAATGATGAGCAAGAAGTATTTAGCAAAACCCTGCGCCACTCGGCAGAAGAATTGGCTCCCTTTGCCACCGTGGCGTCCCAATTCCAATTCCGCAAGGATATCATCGTCGCTGCTTTGAAAGAAGCCGGCATCGACCTCCATTCCTTTGCTGCAATCGTTGGCAGAGGCGGACTTGTAAAACCCATAGAATCCGGCATTTACGAAGTATCTGAAGCTCTGGCGCACGACTTGGAGCACCCCGTCATGGGCGAACATGCCTCCAATCTCGGCGGCTTGATTGCCAAAGACATCGCACGCGAAATCGGCAACGGCGTAAAAGCCTACATCGCCGACCCGGTGGTAGTGGACGAGTTGCAACCCGTAGCACGCTATTCCGGCCATCCCGACCTCAAGCGCGTTTCCATCTTCCACGCCCTCAACCAGAAAATCATTGCCCGCACCTACGCCAAGGAAGTCGGCAAACGATATGAAGACCTGAACTTGATTGTCGCACACATGGGCGGCGGCGTCTCAGTCGGTGCGCATTGCCACGGGCGGGTGATTGACGTGAACAACGCCCTCGACGGCGACGGACCTTTCTCTCCGGAGCGTTCCGGCGGGCTGCCTACCGGCGCATTGGTGGAAATCTGCTTCAGCGGCAAGCCGAAAGCCGAAGTCAAGAAAATGCTGAAAGGCGCAGGCGGCGTGGTGGCATACCTTGGCACCAACGACATGAAAAAAGAAAAAAAACGGTCGGCTGCCGACCCCGATTCTGAATACGCCCACGTGCAAAACGCCATGAGCTACCAAATCGGCAAGGA
>CALUKF010000081.1 GCA_944321145.1 uncultured Odoribacter sp.
GTGCATTTGCAAGGACGGGGATGTTTATGACGTCCCGGCGGTGAAAAGAGGTATTTAAAAGAATAGAGTTATGGCAATTCGTGATGATGATTTCCGGAATTTCGTCCGTGGGGACGAGAAGGCGTTTGAGGCGATTTTCAACGAGTATTACAAGACGCTGGTGTCTTATTCCATGCGGCACGGGCTGGAGCAGATGGAGGCGGAGGACGTGGTGATTGAGATGTTCCACCATGTGTGGCAGATACGGCAGGAAATCGAGTCGCCGGCAGCGTTGCATACGTTGCTTTATACGGCAACACGGAACCGGAGCCTGAATGTTTTGCGCAATTTGCAGAACCGGAAACGGCTGTTGGAGGAAAATTACCGTCCCGAGGAGGAGGAAGAGCCGCGCGATTATGTGGCGGAGGAGGAGATGAGCCGCCTGTTGGACGAGGCGGTGGCTCAATTGACGGGGCAGTGCAAGGTGGTCGTTACGGATTTGTTGAAAGGCAAGAGTTTGCAGGAGATAGCGGACGAGATGGGGGTATCTGTCAATACGGTAAAGACTTATAAGGCACGGGCGATCGATGCGCTGAAAGATTTGTTGCGGGATTCGCCTTATTTGTTGCTGACGATTTTGATTCGGATAGTTAAGTGATGTTAAAGTGGTGGTTTTTTGTCACCGGATTGGAAAGTTGCGGGTTTATAGGTCAAAAGAACTAAGATTATGGACCCGATTATAAGAGAACAATACATCGCTTCCTTGATATTGAAGGAAAGGCTTGGAGGCTTGACAGCGGCTGAACAGGAGAAGTTGAGGCGCTGGAGGGAAGAGTCGGCGGAGCACGAGGATTTGTATGCTTATTTGCGCACGAAGGATTTTACGGATGATTTGGCGCGTTATAAACGCATTGATGCACGGCGGGGATGGGCGGCTTATTACAAGCGTTATATGAGGCGGAGAAGGTTGAACCGCCGGTATGGCTGGGCGGCAGCTGCCATGGTGGCATTGTGTTTGGGCGTGTCGCTGATGTTGTTGCGGCAGCCTGGGCGGATGGAGCCGGTACACCGGATTGAGGCAATCAGCAGCAAAGCCATTTTGGTGCTGAACGGAGGCGAGACGGTGGATTTGGCTGAGCGGAAGCAGGTGAATATTGTCGAATCGGCAGGGTTGCAGGTGAAGAACGACGGAAAGGAGTTGCAATATATTGCATCAGGGAATGCGGAGGCGACGGAAGAGTTGCGTTACAATGAATTGATTATACCGAAAGGCGGGGAGTTTACCCTGTTGCTTGCGGACGGCACGAAAGTGTATTTAAATTCGCAGACGAGAATCCGGTATCCGGAAACTTTCAGTGCAGAGTCCAGGGATGTTTATTTGGAGGGGGAGGCTTATTTTGAAGTGGCGAAGGACAGCACGGCACCGTTCCGGGTGAATGTGAAGGACGGGGTGCGCGTAGAAGTGTTGGGTACTTCTTTTAATGTGCGGAGTTATGAGGACGAAGAGCGGGTGGAGGCGGTGTTGGAAGAGGGGTGCGTGCGGATGGCGCGGGGGACGGAGAATGTGGTGCTGCAACCGGGTGATAGGGCGCTTTGCCTGCCGGGCGGGCAAATAGAGGTCGGGCAGGTGAATACTGCGTTGTACACGGCATGGCATAAGGGACAGTATATTTTTGAAAATGAGCCTTTGGAGCATATTTTGCGGCAGTTTGAGCGATGGTATGGGATAGACACGTTTTATGCGAACGAGGCTGCCAAGTCTGTGAGGATTAGCGGGGATGTGCGGCGGTATGACGACATTACCATTTTGCTGAAGGCGATAGAGGTGGCGGGGAACGTACGTTGCACGTTGAATGGGACGACGCTGGTGGTGAGCAGTGACTGAAATAATCTGTAATTTATTGGAAATTAATTGCTTTATAGAACGATCGTTTTATGAGATAACCTGAATTATGTAATTTTTTTAACCAAAGAATCTATGAAAAGAAAGAATCGACTATTTTGGAGTGTGCCGCTTGTGCTGGTTTGCCTTTCTTGTTCGGACGACGACGACATTGGCAAAGCGGGCGACATCAGTTTTTACGGGGAGACTTACTCTCTGGAACAAGGCGCGATTTATCACGACAATAACCATGCGGTGATTGCTGTGGAGGATTATGTGTTTGAAGACAGCTACGTAGTGGAGGGCAAGACGCAGACGGACAAGGTTGAAGGGTTTACAGCTGAGATAAAGAATGGGCAGACGGGGAATTTCTTAATCGGGTTGTATGAGCCGGGGTTTGTGTTGAGCGACTTGACAAATGATGCGCGGGGGAACGGGGCTTGTATTTGCTTGCGTTTGGCTTCGCCGGAGACGGAACGCCTTGTGCCGGGAAAGTACACTTTCTCGCTGAACCATGACGAGTTTACGTTTATGGGGTATTCCAGTGCGGATTATTATTCAGGAAGTGATGTGACTCCGAATGAACTGGCGGAGGGGGAGGTGAACGTAGCCCAAGAAGGAGAGGTGTATACGATTGATTTCAATTGCAAAACGACTTTCGGCGGGGAAATCGAGGGGACTTATACCGGGAAGTTGAAGGCATTCGATGTGCGCAAGAATGTGGAGGCTGTTTATGACTATGCGGACATTAAGCTGGAGGCATTGCTGGAGAGCGTGGATTATACGGATTTGGAGGGCGTGGCACAGAGCGAGCCGGATTATTTGCGTGCCAATTCTTTTTATGCGAGCGCGACACAGCAGATTTATTCGGCAAACCTGTATCGGAATTTGGCAGAGTCTGCTAAAGAAGACATAGACATCGCTTTGGCTTACGACGGGGAGAAGGAAGCCGTTTATTTTGAGTCGCCGATTAAGATGCGGGCGTTGTTGTGGCATGATACATACGAAAATGAAACGTTGTTTGATTACACATTCAATTTGCCTTGCCATACGAAGTATATGCCTGCGCCGGAAGATTTTACGAACGAGGATTTCGAGGCGTTGGCAGAACAGGGGGATTTCAATTTCGATTTCACGGAAGCCCGTGCGGAGATTCCGGTGGACGCAACTCTGCCTCGCTTCGTATTGGTGCAGACGGGAAACGGGATTCAAGGCGTTATCCGCGTCAAGGAGATTTATCCTGAAAGCACGGAGATGATAAGCGGCGTGACTTATCCGCTGAATCCGTACATTGTCATGGATTTCAAGTTCCCGCGCACGTATTCAGAACAGAAAATCAGATAACAATACCTAAATGATTTATTATGAATAAAAACAAAACGTATTTCAAATGGCAGGCAGGACGGCTTTTTTTCGTCCTATTGGCATTGGCAGTCCTATTGCCGGCTCATGCGATGGCTGACGAAGTGAAGGTGAGTTTGTCGCTGAAGAATGTGGGTTTGCCGACGATATTGAAGGAAATCAAAGCCCAGACGGGGTATGATTTCATGTATAATGCTCAGGAAATAGAAACGGAGAAGAAAATTTCAGTAGAGTTGAATCAAGTGCCTTTGGATTCGGCATTGCATGTGTGCTTGAGTCCTTATGGTTTGACTTATACGATGAAAGGGAAAATCATTGTTTTGCAAAAGCCGGTAAAAGTTTTCCAGACGATGATTCAAAGTACGATTAATGGTATCGTGAAAGATGAAAAAGGTGTGCTTTTGCCGGGTGTGGCAGTGATTTTGGACGGTACTTCAATGGGAACGGCAACGGACATGGAAGGACGCTTCAAGTTGACCATCCCTTCCGGGAAGCATAAATTGAATTTTAGCTTTATTGGCATGAAGCCTGTCCAGCAGACAGTAGAAGGGGACATGGATATCACGGTGGTGATGGAGGAGGATGCGGCAGAGTTGGAGGAAGTGGTTGTGACGGGTATGGAGGTCATTAAGAAAGATTACATGACCGGAAGCGCGTCCGTGATTACGGCAAAGGATTTAAAGACGCAGGGCATCAATTCGGTAGACCGGATATTGGAGGGCACGATTGCAGGTTTGAATAGTACGACGGTTTCCGGTGCACCGGGAACACGTGCACAGATTACGATTCGCGGAGAGAACAACCTGTCCGGGAATACGGAGCCGCTGTGGATTGTGGACGGGCTTCCGCTGATGAGCGGCGTGCCGGAAAACAATACCGGTGATTATGCAGGGACTATCATGCAGGACGGCGTGGGCAATATTATGCCGGAGGACATTGAGTCTATTTCTATCCTGAAAGATGCTTCGGCAGCAGCGATTTATGGGGCAAAGGCAGCAAACGGGGTGATTGTCATCACGACGAAGAAAGGGTTCCGTTCCAAGACGCAGTTCAATTATACGGGGAATTACAGCATTTCGGAAGCTCCCCGCTTGCATTTGGATTTTATGAATTCGGAGGAGAAGTTGCGGTATGAAAAAGATTTGTTGGAAACTTTTGGATTGAATTATGCCGATTGGACAGGAAGGGGCGGTTACTTGTACAAGCAATTGCTGGAAGGATATTTGACACAAGAGGATTATAATGCGCAGGTAGCACAATTGAGGAATACGAATACGGATTGGTTTGACGTGATATTCCGTGCGGCGCATTCCCATTCCCACAATTTGAGCATTCGAGGCGGTTCGGAAGAAATGACTTATTATACTTCGCTGAATTTCCAAGAGCAGAATGGTATTTTGCGTTCCAATAAATACACCAATGCGGGGATTTTAATGAAATTGGATTATCGTCCGATTAAGAATTTGATTCTTGCCGTAGACCTTTCCGCCAATATCCGGAAGAACCGCGACCATGCGTCTGCAGTAGACCCGTTTGTGTATGCCGTGTTCGCGAATCCGTATGAGAAGCCTTTTGACGAGAACGGGGATTATGCAGCGGATTTGAGTTATTTGGGCACGAATTACACGGAGACGACGGCATCGGGGTATAAGTACGATTCCTTCAATATCATCCGCGAGTTGCGCGAGACGCGGACGTTGCAGGACGGGCTGGATGCAAGCCTGACGTTCAATGCCCGTTACGACATTATTCCCGGTTTGGCGATTTCTGCCATTGTCCGGAAAGGCGTAAGTTATAATACGACGACGAAGGAGATTGAGGCCGGCACTTACACGTCATACGCCAATGAGAGTTTTGCCAAGCAAGTGTATAGCGGGCAAGATGTGTATCCTTCGGAATACAATAATGGCGAGTTGTCTGAATCCGGTGGAAAGAATAATAACTGGTCTTTCCGTGGACAAATTGATTATTCTTTCAAGGTGAAGAACGACCATTTGTTCAGTTTGCTGGTGGCGAATGAGATTACGTCCAAAAAGTTCAACAATTTTGGTTATACGTCACCGATTTATTACGGGGATTACCGCATCACGGGTATTCCGGATTTTGGAGACGAAGTGACTTTTGAGACGTTGCGGGCGCAGGTGGGGAATATGTTCAATACTTCGACGGGGCAGGACAGGACGGTGTCGTTCTTGGGGTCGTTCCGTTATGGGTATAAGGACAAGTATGTGGCAAACTTCAATATCCGCATGGACGGGGCAGATGCCATTGGCGACGCGAACCGCTTTACGCCGCTGTGGTCTATCGGATTGCGTTATAACCTGCACCATGAGAAGTTTTTTGAAAACGATATTGTGACGGAATTGGCGTTGCGGGGTTCGTATGGTTACACGGGAAATATCGACCGGACGGCTTATCCTTTTGCAACAATGGCATTGGGGAGTGAGATGTATGAAGGCAACCGTTTTGCCACGGAGTTTACTTATCCGAATCCTACGGTAGGTTGGGAGAAGAAACAAGACCGGAATTTGGGGATTGACCTCGGTTTATGGGATGGCAGGGTGAATTTTACGATGGATTACTATAATAACCGGACGGAAGATGTTTTGACTACATTGACAATTCCGATTTCCACAGGGCGCAGCAGCGTGCGGGCAAATGGCGGTATTGTCAAGAATACGGGTCTGGAATTTTTCCTGAATATCCGTTGGGTGAACCGCCCGGACTTTACGTTCAGCACGTCGGGGAATATTGCGCGGAACAAGAATGTGATTGTGAGGTCGGAGCATGATTATGAGTCGTATGCGGATGCCATGTCGGGTGTGATAAAAGGCGGAGCTGTCAATATAGTAGGGGAAGAAACAGGTGCTATTTTAGGTTGGAAATCTGCCGGCGTCGATCCTTTATCCGGCAATCCGATGTATTATTTGACTGAAAAGGGGAAACGGGTATATGCTCAATTTTTGGACAATTGGAGCAATCTTTCCGCTAAAGATCAGCAGAATTATATAGACGAGGGCGTGGTTCCTTCCATTCATACTGTTCCTGAATGTGTCGCTTATGAACGGGGAGGCAATCGTCCGTCATTTTTCGATGCTTCCATGCAATATTTGGGACGTTCCAATCCGAAGTATGTGGGAGGTTTTAATACTTACTTGCGTTTTAGAAACATCGAATTTTCCACTCAATGGAGTTATAAAATGGGGCATATTATTCCTTCATTTAATGATTTCCAGAATGCACCCAACAATTGGGGTGATGCGGGGCAGGCAGCCATCGGTTATTCCAGTGATTTGAGTGTGTCCGGCACTAACCGGGAACGCAAATACCTGTCGTTTTGGAAAACTCGGGGAGATGTGACTGATGTGCCCCGTTTTGTGACCGGCAATGATTATTGGGCAGGTGTTGTAACTTCTGCCAAGTATGAGAAAGGTGACTTTTTGCGCCTTACGAATTTGGCAATCAGCTACCGTTTGCCCTCAGAGATTGCCCAACGGTGTGGGATGAAAAACATGTCTATCTCGTTTAATGCTTACAATCTGTTGACATTTACGAAATACAGCGGATTGGACGTGGGAACTTCAGGGGCTTTTTCTTACCCGACATCCCGGGAATACAATATTAAGTTATCTGTCGGATTTTAAATGATATGATTATGAAGAAATTAATGACAATATTATTGGCGGCAGTGCTATTGGCAAGTTGCGATAAGTTTTTGGATTTAAAGCCGGAAAACATCAAGGTGGTCAGCACGGTTGAGGATTACCGGGACTTGTTGGCAAGTTATATGCGTTATTTGAAGACGCCTAATCGAACTCAAATGACCATATTAGGAGGCTATTATCATCCGGCTTTTGATGTTGCGAACGCATTTGCATACCGTACCGGAGAATTAACTCCGAACAAGGAATCTTCGTATTATGATGCCACTTTGGGTGAATATACGACAGCCGGTGTAAAACGTTTGACGTGGGAGGAAACGACTAATTTGTGGAATACATACTATTCTTTTTTGGGACCGATTAATATGATCATTGGAGGAATAGAAACGGCAGAGGGGGATGATGAACGTTTGAGGGATTATGTAAAAGGTGAGGCTTTGGTTTGGCGTGCTTATTCTTATTTGAAGTTGTTGCAATATTATTCGCCTTATAAAACAGGGAACGAGTATGGTGTGCCTATTTATCTGAAACCCTACGAAGATCCGGGGAATGCCATGCCGGCACGGGAAACCCAAACAACGGTGTATCAGCAAATACTTTCAGATTGCGAAGAGGTGTTGAAGTTGTTGGAGCGCACTCCTTCTACGAATTGGAATTGCGCTTATGAACCGGTATTTGTGCATAGCTTGTTGGCACATGTTTATTGGTATAAAGCCATGTCAGTGGCTGCCGAAGAAACGGATTGGCAAAATGCTTTGGAACATGCGGAATTTGCGATGAAGGGGCGGACATTCGTATATGCCCCTACTGTATTTGCCTCTTTGTTTGATGCTACGGCAGGAAAGGAGTTTACGAATGATGAATTTAATGTTCGTTTAATTGACGGAACAAGAGGGTATTTGGTTGATGTGATGAATAAGTATTACCAAGGTTCTT
>CALUKF010000082.1 GCA_944321145.1 uncultured Odoribacter sp.
ATTCCTCAATAGCTCAGTTGGTTAGAGCGGCGGACTGTTAATCCGTAGGTCGTAGGTTCAAGTCCTACTTGAGGAGCCACCTTCCCCAAAAGCCATTGCAAGCAATGGCTTTTTTCATGCCCGCACAAAAAGGCATCCCCAAAAACATCCGCTTTTTTCCCACAAAACCATAAAAATATCCGCCAAAAAACACTTATCTTTACTGATTCCAAACAGAACCGAATTTAAGAAAGATAACACTATGAATATCAGAAAACACCCCTTCCTATGCGTGCTGTGTGCGGGCATCATTTTGCTCCATTCCTGCAAATCCGCGCCCGAAAACCGGCACCTTGTCAGCGTAAGCATCCTGCCGCAAAAGTATTTCGTAGAACGCATCGCCGGAGATTACGTGCAAGTGAACGTAATGGTGCCGCCGGGCATGAATCCTGCCACCTGCGACTTGAGCACGGCACAGTTGAAAAAACTCTACGACAGCTACCTGTGCTTCGCCATCGGCTGCCTGCCTTTCGAGACGGCGCACCTCTTCCCCGTCCTCGAAAAGCGCAAGGACATCCGCCTTGTCAACCATTCCGAGGGCATTCCCCTCCTGTCAGGCACCTGCTCCCATGCGCACCACAACGGCAGCCACTCCCACGCCGGCACAGACCCCCACATCTGGCTTTCCCCAAAAATTGCCGCCCGGATGGCAGCCACCGTTTTCCACACGCTGGCAGGGCAATACCCTGCAGAGGAAGAAACCTTCCGCCACAATTACAATGCCCTTGCCCGTGAAATAGACAGCATCGCCATGCGGGCGGACAAGGCGTTGGCAGACAAACAGGGGCGCACCTTCCTGATTTACCACCCGGCGCTCACCTATTTTGCCGCCGACTACGGCTTGCGGCAAATCTCCATCGAGGAGGACGGCAAAGAACCCAACCCCGCCCACTTGCGCGGAATCATCGACCTTGCCCAGGAGGAAGGCATCCGCCTCGTATTCATCCAAAATCAATTCGACATCAACAATGCCCAAGCCGTCGCCCGTGAAATCGGGGGCGAAGCCATCGCCATCGACCCGCTGGCAGAAAACTGGACGCAGGAAATGACCCGATTGATTGACATTCTAAAAGCAAAACTATGACCCCGCTCCTCGAACTCAAAGACATTGCCGCCGGCTACGACGCGCAGCCCGTCCTGCAACACGTCAACCTCTGCATCAGCGAAGGGGATTTCCTCGCCATCATCGGACCCAACGGCGGAGGGAAAACCACCCTTCTCAAAGTGATACTCGGCTTGCTCAAACCCTCCGCCGGCGAAATCATCCGCCACGTCCCGCTCCACAACCTCTTCGGCTACCTGCCGCAAAACAGCGCATTCGACCGCCGTTTCCCCATCAGCGTCGAGGAAGTCGTCCTCTCCGGGCTGCTCTCCGAGAAAGGAATCCTCTCCTCCTACACCCGCGCCGACCGCCGGAAAGCCCGCGAGCTCCTGGAAAAATACGGCATGGGGAAATACGCCGCGCGCCCCATCGGCGAGCTGTCCGGCGGGCAAATGCAGCGCGTCTTCCTCTGCCGCGCCATCATCTCCTCGCCGCGCATCCTCATCCTCGACGAGCCCACCACCTACGTCGACAGCCATTTCGAACAGGAATTCTATGCCGTCCTCCGCGACCTCAACCGCACGATGGCCATCGTCATGGTCTCCCACAACCTGGGCACCATTTGCGCCTACGTCAAGACCATCGCCTGCGTCAACCGCGGGCTGCACTACCACAACTCCAACCTCATCACCCCGGAACAGCTGCAACTCTACAACTGCCCCATCGAACTCATCACCCACGGGCAAGTGCCCCACCGGGTGCTCGGCTTGCACAACCATCCCCAAAACACTTAAATCCACATCGCCATGTTAGAACTATTCCACTACGACTTCTTCCAAAACGCCCTTCTCTCCACCCTCTTCATCGGCATCAGCTGCGGGCTCGTGGGCACCTACATTGTTGCCCGCCGCATGGTATTCATCAGCGGGGGCATCACCCACGCCTCCTTCGGCGGGCTCGGGCTGTCCTTCTACCTCGGACTGCCCCCCATGCTCGGCGCCACCTGCTTTGCCCTCCTCTCCGCCCTGGGCATCCAATGCCTCGGCGCACGGCGGAAAATCAGCGAGGACTCCCTCATCGGCATCTTCTGGTCGGCGGGCATGGCAATCGGCATCCTCTTCATATACCTCACCCCCGGATATGCCCCCGACCTGATGTCCTACCTCTTTGGCAACATCCTCACGGTCACCCCGGCGCAACTCATACTCTCGGCTGTGCTCTGCGGGCTAATCCTCCTCTTCTTCGCCCTCTTCAGCCGCCCCCTGTTCTACATCGCCTTCGACCGGGAATACAGCCAGACCCACCACGTGCGCGGCGGCACCCTCGACACGGCAGCCACCATCATCATCGCCCTTTGCATCGTCCTCTGCCTCAAGCTCGCCGGCATCATCCTCATCATCTCCTACCTCACCATCCCGCAGACCATTGCCGCCCTGTTCTACCACAACTTCCGGCAACTCCTCGTCGCCTCTGCCCTCATCAGTACGCTCGGCTCCGTAGCAGGGCTGCTCGCCGCCGCCGCCCTCGAGACACCCACCGGGGCAACCATCGTCGTCTGCTTCCTCGTGCTCCTCGCGCTTGCCTGGTGCATCCGGAAACTCCCCGCCCGCCGCCGCACGACCCCTAATTAAGCCCCCGTTCCCCTCAAAATCCCCCCTACTTCCGTGTCCGAGCCACATCCACCCTCAAATACTCAAACCATTTCTTAATATAAAATATTCATTAGACATCCACAACTCCCATCCATTGTTATTCAACTCTATTCTTATGAGGCACTATGACATATCTCTATCCCTAATAGATAGAATCTATTCTATATATGAACAATTACACATATCTCATATGGATCCTTATAATGTTAGGCGATTTCTTCGTAAGACAATGAACAAGAATGGAATAAAGACAGAAGAAATAAGTCACGTACCAATAGATGTATTATATTACATGTACCTAACTTCAAAAGGACTATTTGGGAATGTCATTATATCTTAATGAGATAATACAAGAAAGAGGATTGTTGCGCTCTGATATTAAGGTGTTGATATTTAGAGAAGTGTTTTACTCAAAGAAATTAACTACAAGGGGCAAGGAATATGCTAAGATGTTTGCAAAAGAATTTCCCAATATCTATAAGATTGTTCGTGAATTAAAAAGAAATGACCGCACAAAACTTGCAAATGACATGATGAAGATAGAGAGTGAATTATTTGGTAAAATCTTAGTTGAGTTATATGCTAAAAAATTCAAAGTTATTTCCATTCATGATGCTATTGTCGTGCTTGATGTAAAGCAAAATGAAAAGTGTACGGAAAAAATAGTCAAAGAAATAATGACCAATGTTTATAGAAAGTATGGGCTACATCCTAATATATCCATTGATTATTATGGTCAAGAATGTATGGAGAAAACTATGGAGCAAAATAAATTGCTCAAATCCCTTGTAAAAGATTATATGATTCAACTGCAAGAATTAGTTGAACAAGGCGATGAGGAAGTAATTGCCATGCAGAAAAATATAAACAATGGAATATGTAAGTTTTATTTAGGAAAAAATAGCGAGCTTGTCATACATTCATTGCGCATATAATTTTTCCATAAACATTTTTGTCGGAATATGAATATCGGAGTGCTCCATAATAGTTCAATAGAAGCCTTTTATTAAGAAAGAGAGGATACCAAGATTGAAGCTATCATACAAATCTCTACTCGTTTGAAATATAGGTTTGGGTTGCTTTTCTTCTAAATTTTTCCTCAATCACACTATCATAAAATAACAGCAAAACATTTTTTCTTTGATAATAAAATGTGCAATAACGTATACAATTCAAATTTTACACAAATTGTTACACATAATAAGTATTTTATGTTATATATACCATAATTCCACTTAGATACTACTTAAATTATAGCCGGATGCCGCACGGCAACAAAAAAGATTCATTAAATCCTGCGCACCCGGCATGCAATCTCAACGATTTTGTGTACTTTTGCGACATGAGTATCGTCAGAGCAAAGAAAAGTTTGGGGCAGCATTTCCTGCGCGACCAGAATATTGCGCGCAAAATCACGGACAGCCTCCTCCCCCTCACCCGCAACGTGCTGGAGATCGGGGCAGGCATGGGCGTGCTGACACGCTACCTGCTGGACAATCCGCAAATCTCATTCAAGGCAATCGACATTGACCGCGAGTCCATCGCGTACCTCCATGCCGAATACCCCGAACACCGGGCGCAAATCCTCTACGGCGACTTCCTGAAAACCGACCTCGCCGGAGAATACGACGCGCCGCTCTCTATCATCGGCAATCTGCCTTACAATATCTCGTCGCAAATCTTCTTCCGGATTATCGACAACCGCGACTTGGTGGTGCAGGCAGTCTGCATGATTCAAAAGGAAGTGGCAGAACGGATTGCCGCCCCGCACGGAGGCAAGGATTACGGCATCCTGAGCGTATTCCTGCAAACTTTCTACCACATCGAATACCTGTTCACTGTCAGCGAAAAAGTCTTCGACCCGCCCCCCAAAGTGAAATCGGCAGTCATCCGCCTGACCCGGAACGAGCGGCAGCATTTGGAATGCGACGAAAAGTTGTTCTTCAACGTCGTCAAAACCGCTTTCAATCAACGCCGGAAGACGCTGCGCAATTCCATCCGGGGGCTGTTGCCGCCGGCGTTTGAATCCGAGTACCTCAACCTGCGCCCCGAACAATTGTCGGTAGACGACTTTCTGAAGCTCTGCCGCGCCCTGCAAGAGGCAGAGAAAACTGAATCATAAACAACCCAAAAGCGAAAACACATGCAACAGTTTGAACTGACCCACGAATACCTCGACCAACTGGAAGAATGGATTGACGCCGGCAATAAAACCGAAATCCAAAAAGCCGTCGACAACCTGCACCCTGCGGATATCGCCGAAATCCTCAAGGAACTGAACAACGAGCGGGCGCAATTCGTGTTCCTGCTCTTGGACAACGAGAAAGCCAGTGACGTCCTTGCCGAAATCGACGAAGAGGAGCGGGCGCAATTCCTGGAATCCATCCCTGCCGAGACCATCGCACGCCGCTTCATCGACAACATGGACTCCGACGATGCTGCCGACGTGGTGTCGAGCATGCCCAACGAGCAGCAGCACGAAGTGCTCTCCCACCTCGAAGACCTCGAACAGGCGGGCGACATCGTTGACTTGTTGCACTATGACGACGACACTGCCGGCGGCCTCATGGCAAAGGAGCTCGTGAGCGTCAACGAAAACTGGACAGTCCTCACCTGCCTGCGCGAAGTCAGCCGACAGGCGGAGAACCTCGACGAAATTTACAACATCTATGTGGTGGACGACGACAACAAGCTCAAAGGGCGCCTCTCCATGAAAAAAATGATTACCGCCCCCACGTCTGCCAAAATCATCAACCTCTATTACCCGGACATTATTTCCGTCAAAACCGATGAACCGGCAGAATCTGTCGCCCTCATCATGCAAAAATATGACTTGGTAGCCATCCCCGTCGTCGACCAGGTAGACCGCCTTGTGGGACGCATCACCATCGACGACGTGGTGGACTTCATCAAGGACGAAGCGGACAAGGACTATCAGATGATGTCCGGTATCTCGCAGGACATTGAATCCTCCGACAGCGTTTGGGCGCAGACGAAAGCCAAATTGCCCTGGCTCGTCATAGCCCTTTTCGGCGGTATGGTATCTGCCTGGATGATATCCCAATACGAAGCGGAAATCGCCCTCTTCCCCGTCACTGCCATGTTTATTCCCGTCATCACCGCCATGGGCGGAAATGTGGGCATACAATCCTCGGCAATCGTAGTCAAAGGACTGGCTTCCAACTCCCTCAGCTCCAAAAACGGCTGGACAAACCTGCTGAAGGACTTGGGCGGCGCGCTCATCAACGCGACCATCTGTTCCTCCATCATCTTCTGCCTGACCCTTGCGTTCGGCATGAGTTCCCTGGCGATGCCCATCACGGTTGCCATTTCCCTGTTTGTCGTCATCATCTTCGCCTCCATCTTCGGCACGGCATTCCCTTTGCTGCTCAACAAAATAAAGATAGACCCCGCGCTTGCCACCGGTCCCTTTATCACCCTGACCAACGACATCATCGGGCTGAACATCTATCTGGTGACGGGACGCCTTATCCTGACCCATTTTGTCTAATGCATAATTATTTTTGCCTTTTGCATGATTATGAGCGTTAAATACAAGGATATTAACCATTTAAGCCGTAATTTTGAACGCTCGAAAAGTAAAAATTTTAAACGACTGATATGAATCCTATTGTAGAAGTAAACGTCCAATCGGAAATCGGAAAACTCAACGGAGTCATCCTCCACACCCCGGGTGAGGAAGTGGAAAACATGACCCCCGAAAATGCAGAAAGAGCGCTGTATAGCGACATCATCAACCTTTCGATTGCACGGGAAGAGTACAAGCAAATTTCAGGCGTGCTCTCCAAAATCACCAAGACCTACCAAGTCAAAGAATTGTTGTGCCATATCCTTCAAGACGATGCTGTCAAAACCGAGGTCATCAACCGGATTGAGCGGATAGAGCCTTGCATCGGCGAAAAATCCCCCTCCGGCAGCCTGAAGGAACAACTCTTGGAATGCCCGGCAGAAGACCTTTCACGCCTCCTCATCGAAGGCGTGGAAATGACCAAGGACAACCTGACCAAATTCCTCAGCAAGGATTGGTATGCCCTCCGCCCGATGCACAATTTCTTCTTCACGCGCGACGCCTCCATGAGCGTCTACAACGAAGTGCTCATCGGCAGGATGGCAAACTCCATCCGTGACCGCGAATCGGTCATCATGCAGTCTATCTTTGACTTCACGCCCGAATTCAAGACCAAAACGCTCACCATCCCCACCGAAGGCGAAAGCGCTCCCCGCCAACGCCACATCGAGGGAGGCGACGTGCTCATCGCCCGCGACGACATCCTCCTCATCGGCAACGGCGCACGCACCAGCACGCAAGCCATCGACATGCTGATTTACGAATTTATGAACCGCCGGAGCGAAATGGCGCAGCACATCATC
>CALUKF010000083.1 GCA_944321145.1 uncultured Odoribacter sp.
CTGATGGATTACATCGAGGGCTGCCGGGTGGTGGAATGGGGACCAGACCTTTATTTCCGGGGCGAGGTGGTGGATGCCGCTTGTGAAGCACAGTCGGCGACCAATAAGCATTTCGACCTGTTGGCGGAGACCTTGCAGTCCCGCCATGCCAACGGTTATGAACTCTATATTTGTTCCAACAACGAGATGCAGATACAACGCATCCGCGATATTTTCAGGGACAAGGGGTATAGCCTGAAGTTTAAATGGATTAACGGCGTGTTGCATGAGGGCTTTTCGGATACGGCGGAGAAGCGGTGCGTGTACACGGAGCACCAGATTTTCGACCGCTACCACAAATACCGCTTGCAGAGCACGCGCCTGCGCCAAGGGCGGGAGTCTATCACGCTGGGCGAATTGCAGAACCTGCATCCGGGGGATTATGTGGTACACATCGACCACGGCATCGGGAGGTTCGGCGGACTGGTGAAAATCAATAACAACGGCAACGAGCAGGAAGCCATCCGGCTGGTTTACAAGAACAATTCGGAGCTTTACGTGGGGCTTCATTCGTTGCACAAGATATCCAAATACAAGGGCAAGGACGGCGTGGCTCCCGTGGTGAACAAGCTGGGGGGAGATGCTTGGAACAAGTTGAAGCAGAAGACCAAGACACGGGTGAAGGACATCGCCCGCGAGCTGATTGCCCTCTATGCACGGCGGAAAGCGGAGCCGGCGTTTGCCTTTTCGAAGGATACTTACCTGCAGGAGGAGATGGAGGTGTCGTTCATGTACGACGAGACGCCCGACCAGATGAAAGCCATCGAGGCGGTGAAAGCCGATATGGAGCAGCCGCGGGTCATGGACCGCCTGGTGTGCGGGGATGTGGGTTTCGGAAAGACGGAAGTCGCCATCCGTGCCGCATTCAAGGCGGTGGCGGACAGCAAGCAGGTGGCGGTGCTGGTGCCGACTACCGTGCTGGCGTTCCAGCATTACAATACGTTCTCGAAACGGTTGGAGGGCATGCCCTGCCGCGTGGATTATATCAGCCGCATGAAGAAATCTTCGGAGGTGAAAAAGACGCTGCAAGACCTGAAAGAGGGGCGGGTGGACATTATCATCGGCACCCATCGCCTGACAAGCAAGGACGTTGCGTTCAAGGATTTGGGGCTGCTGATTATCGACGAGGAGCAGAAGTTTGGCGTGGGCGTCAAGGAAAAGCTGAAGCAGATGAAGCTCAACGTGGATACGCTCACCATGACGGCAACGCCCATCCCGCGCACGCTGCAGTTCTCGCTGATGGGGGCGCGGGACATGTCGATTATCCGCACGCCGCCGCCCAACCGTTATCCGATTGTGACGGAGTTGCACCGTTTCGACGAGGATTTGATAAAAGAGGTGATACAATACGAGATTGCGCGGGGCGGGCAGGTGTTTTTCATCCACAACCGGGTGGAGACCATCCGCGACATACAAGGCATGTTGCGGCGGGTGTTGCCGCAAGTGAAGACTTGCGTGGCGCACGGACAAATGTCGGGCGAGGAGTTGGAGAAGGTGATGCACGACTTTGTGCGCGGGGACTACGATGTGCTGATTGCCACGACCATCATTGAGTCGGGTTTGGACATCCCGAATGCCAATACGATGATTATCAACCAGGCTCAGAATTACGGTTTGAGCGACTTGCACCAGTTGCGCGGGCGGGTGGGGCGTTCCAACAAGAAGGCTTTCTGCTACCTCCTGACGCCGCCCCTGGACATGGTCAATGCAGAAGCCCGCCGCCGCCTGAAAGCCATCGAGGATTTCAGCGGTCTGGGCAGCGGTTTCAACATTGCCATGCAGGATTTGGACATCCGGGGCGCCGGCAACATCTTGGGGGCGGAGCAGTCCGGGTTCATTGCGGAGATTGGTTACGAGACTTACCAGCGCATCCTGAACGAGGCGATTCTGGAGCTCAAGGAGGAGGAATTTCCTGATTTGCAGGAAACGGCAAATGCCGACGGGCAGGCTTTCGTGGCGGATTGCGTGATAGAGTCGGATTTCGAGGCGTTGATACCGGAGAGCTACGTGGAGAACGTCAGCGAGCGCATCCGCCTCTACCGCGAGTTGGACAGCATCCCCGACGAGGAGGGTTTGGCGAAGTTCGCCCGGGAATTGGAAGACCGTTTCGGGAAAGTGCCGCCGCAGGTGAGCGACCTGATGGAGATTGTCCGCACCCGGAGGCGTTGCCTTGCGCTGGGCGTGGAGCGGCTTTCGGTGAAAAACGGCAGGATGGTAATGTATTTCGTCGGGGAACAAAGTTCGCCTTTCTACCGTTCGGAAGTGTTTACCAATCTCTTGAAATTCGTGCAGCAGCAGTCCGTGCCCTGCCGTTTCAATGAGAAAAACGATAAATTATCCTTGATATTCAACGATGTCAAGCAAGTGAAACAGATGTCGGAGATTGTGGGCAAGATGTCCGCAGCTCTGGTATGCAATAAAAAAGAGGAACAATGAATTTGGTGGTGGACGCGGGAAATACCCGCTTGAAATACGCCTTTTTTGAGGACGGCACTTTGGTGGAGGCAAAATACGCGGCGGACGACTTGTTCCGCGATATCCGGAAATGGCGGGCATCGCGGGGGCGCATTGATTTGTTGCTTTCGGGGAGCGGCGACATTTCCGAGGGAATGCGGGCTACGCTGAAGGAATCGGTAGACCTGTGCGTTGAAGCCTCGCCACGGATGCCCCTGGCATTGAAAATCGGTTATGCCACGCCGGCAACGCTGGGGTTCGACCGGATTGCCATTTGCACGGGGGCGATGGGGCTTTATCCCGGATGCCCGCTTTTGGTGATAGATTCGGGCACGTGCATTACTTATAATTATGTAGACGCCGGCGGCACCTTTCTCGGCGGCAACATTTCCCCCGGTTTGGAGATGCGTTTCCGGGGCTTGCGGCATTTCACTGCCCACTTGCCCCTCGTGGAAGCCAGCGAGCATTATGGCGGCATGGGGCACAGCACGGAGGAAGCCATCCGCAACGGCGTGATGGATGGCATGCTTTTTGAGGTACAAACCTACATCCGCCAGTTCTTGGAATCGTTTGAAAACGGGCAGGTAATCCTCACCGGCGGGAATAGCTATTTCCTTGAAAACCACTTGCCTGAGGAGGTGCATTTCTGCAAAATGCTGGGCTTTGCCGGGCTGAATGAAATTTTAGAGTTTGCTAAAAAAATATAAGCCCGCAAGAAAATTAGGAGACAACGTTGGCAGGTATGGAAAATTAGTTCTATTTTTGCCTGAAAAGAAAAATAAAAGAAATAGATTGTACAAAATAAAAGGATGGAGTTATGAAAAAATTTATTGCTTTAGCATGCGGAGTTTGCTTGATGGGAGGAGCGGCAAAGGCTCAGTCGTTGGAATCCAAATTTGGAGTTGACAGTATACAGACGCTTCAAAACGCTTCTATCTATTCCGAATTCCTGAAACAGAAAAATTACAAAGACGCGCTGCCTGCGTGGAGTTACGTTTTCCACAACGCCCCCATGTTCCAGATGTCTACCTACACTAAGGGCGAAGACCTCTTCATGGGGCTGTACCGCCAGACGAAAGACATGGCATACGTGGATTCCTTGCGGATGGTTTACGACCAGTGGATTAAGTACAGCAGCATCAATCCCCGGTATGGCGAAGGCTATATCCTTGGCAAGAAGGGGGCATCCCTGATTCAGTTGGGCTTGCGTGGCGACGACAACATTCTGAAGGAAGCATACGGCTACCTGAACAAGTCGTTCGAGATGGAAGGCACCAAGAGCCACCCCGTGACCCTGCAAGTCATGTTCCTCGTGGCAGGCGATTTGATTGAGCGCGACCTGATGACACGCGAGGACTACATCAACCTCTACATGAAGGTTTCTGATTTCGTTGACCATTCGCTGAAAGATGCCAAGAAGCCGGAGCCTTTCCAGGACATGAAACAAAAGATTGACGGCATGTTCTTCGCCTCCGGCGTTGCCGACTGCCAGACATTAGACCAGTTGCTGACGGAGAAATACAACCAGGCTCCGAACGACGTGGACAACCTCCGTTCCATCGTTTCCCTCCTGCGCCGCAACGAATGCGAGGATTTGAACCTCTATACGGTGGCTACCGAGGAGCTTTATAAGATGGAGCCTTCTGCCGACGCCGCTTACAGCCTTGCCATGATGTTCCTGAAACGCCAGGAGACCGAAAAGGCAGACACTTATTTCGCCGAAGCCATCGAGAAAGCCGGTGACAATGCGAGCAAAGGGGATTACAGCATGCGCCACGCGCAGTTGAAGTTGGCGACGAAGGATTATGCCGGTGCCAAACGCGCTGCTTTGGTTGCCATCCAATGCAACCCGAACAATGGCGAGGCATACCTCCTCCTCGGCAGGGCATACGCAGCCTATGCGCCCAATTACGGCGAGGATGATTTCGACCACGCATCTGTTTACTGGGCAGCAGTGGACAAATTCAACCGTGCGAAACAAGTAGACCCGAATGTGGCAGAAGAAGCCCAAGAGTTGATTACCACTTACTCGCCGCACTTCCCCACGAAAGAAGAGGCTTTCTTCCGCAGCGTGACGGAAGGCTCGTCCGTAAAAATTGGCGATTGGATTAACGAAACGACCACTGCCCGTTTTACGAATTAGTATTTATCTCTATGCGTTTTGTTCATTTTACTATAATACATGCGCAAAGCATTGCTGTCCTTCTTTGGGCAGTAATGCTTTTTTCTTGTAAAAATGACATGGAAGAAGTCAACCGCATTGCGAATGACGAAATCCTTCCCGAAATGACAGGGCACAATCTGGAAATGATTTACAGCGATTCTGCCCGCATCAAATACAAAGTCATCACGCCCGAATACCTGAAAATGTCGGAGGGCGAAGAAAAGTATGAGGAATTTCCCCAAGGGCTTCATGCCATTTCCTACGACACCGACGGCAAGGAAATCGGCTCCATCACTTGCAAATATGCCAAGAAGCTGGAGGAAGAGCAGCTCTGGGAAGCCCGCAACGAGGTGGTTGTCATCAATTCCGAGGGCAAAAAACTGGAAACCGAACTGCTGTATTGGGACACCCAGGAGGGCACCATTTATTCCGACCGTTACGTGAAACTCACTGCCGACGGGCAGGTCATCGAAGGCAACCGCGGTTTCAAATCCGACCAAGACCTCAAAGCCCCCGTATTCTACGGCATTACCGGTGAAATCGAAGTCGAGCAGCAGTCCGCGCCGCAGCGCCGCGAACGCCCGCAAGTCGATTAGCCTCCGCCCCGGCAATCTGCTTTCGGGGCGCATCCTCACACATTGAATGCGATAAAAAGCATCAGCCCGTACACGTCGCCGAGTTTGTCGTGCAAGAGGCGCATGGCGTTTTTCTTCTGGTTTTTGACCGTCTCGATGGAGAGTTGGAACAGGTCGGCAATCTCCTCATTCTTCTTGCCTGCCAAGTGCTCGCGCAGGATTTTGCGGCACCCCTCCGGCAGTTCGTCGATGGCTTGGTGGACGCGGCGGCGGATTTCCTCGCGCATGTGCTCGTAGTCCTCAATGTTCTCCTCGGCTTCCGTTGCGGTGAGGCGCATCTCTTCGCAATATTGCTGCTCGGAACGTTTGCGCTGGAGATGGCGCAGGCATCCGTTTTTCACCGCTGTGTAAAGGTATTGCTGCAGCCCGTATGTAGAGTTGAATTGCTTGGTGCTCTGCCACAAATTGAGCAACGCGTCTTGCACCATATCCTCCGCGTCGTCCGGGTCTTGGATGTATCGCCGGGCAACCACAACGAGGTAACGGTAATATCGCTTGAACAATTCCCGATATCCTTTTTCCTCCTTGTTATTAATGCGCCTAATAAATTCCTCTTCCTGTTCGTCCATACTATTGCCTTAGCGATATTTTAAATTTGAGCAAATGTAGCTATTATTTTTTATTTCAGGTATTCGGCAGGCACATTTTTATCTCTCCGGCATAAAATTTTGTCCCCCGCTGTCGTTCTTTTCCCTTTGTCCTCCTTCTCTCAACTTCCTATTTTCCAGATAGTACAGAGCATATAATGGAATGTTGTTTCCCGATCAATTTCATATCATTTGCATTTGTATATGTTGATAAAATGGAGTTGAAACGAAGATGAAATGGAGATGCTCACTGTATGTTATTGATAAGGTGTTAGTTGGATGTGGTGTTATTTGCTATTTGTGCAAATCTGAAGTTGTACTTCAAATTTGCACAGAGATAGCGATGTAGCAGCTTGTGGCTGGATTTTTTGATTATTGTATGGCAATGGCGTCGTTGTTGATAGGGACTTTGCCTTTGCGGGGATTGGGTGTTCGGGTACGCTTGGGGTGTCGGGGAGATTGGGACGCCGCCACTTTGTCGTATTCAAAGAGGGTGGATGAGCGGTGTTGTTTGAGCTGCATGTGGGTGGCGGAAAGGGTTACGATTTCAAAGATGTCGAAGGGGGTAAATTGGGCTTTCCGTCCTTTGCCGCTCAGGGTGATGAGGTATTTCCCCGTCTTGTTTTTGCCGACTTGCGTGTAGTCGAATGCGTCGGGGACGGTTTCGGACAAGTAGTAATAGCTCTTGGTTTTTGCTTTGCCCTTTTTCGTGCGGAGCGTGCAGGTTTCTTCTGTCTCGTTGTAGGTGTAGGTGATTTCCATTCCTTTTTCGTTCGGGTAACGTTGGCGGAGTTCCCAAGTGCCCATGAGTGAGTCTTGGGTGGTTGCCGTTTGGGCGGAAACGCTGCTTCCGGCGAAAAGGAGCAGGAGGGTCAGGTAGATGGTGGTGTGTTTCATGTGAATAGATTTATTTTGTATTGTACATTTTTAGCATGCCTTTGTTGTCTCGATAGTCGACCCATTCAATATTTCTTTTTCTTAATATATCCTTTGCTGTTTTGTCCAAGTCCATGATTTTATTTGTCGGGAGTTTTGACAATTCTTTATAGACGGAGGAAAATATTTCGTTGTTGTATATTCTTGGAAAATTGCAGTGTACACCCCAAGTGGGTTTGTCTGCCTGAAGTGATGCCCGGACTGTTTCAGCGTCTTGGAAGAATAGGATGCAAAAGCCGATGCCGTCTCTGGTTGTTCTGGCAAGCATATAGGATTTAAAG
>CALUKF010000084.1 GCA_944321145.1 uncultured Odoribacter sp.
TATGAACCGCCGGAGCGAAAAGGCCCAGCACATCATCGTGCAACAACTGCCGCTCGCGCCGGAATCATTCATACACCTGGACATGGTGTTCACCCTGCTCGACCGCGACAAGTGCATGGTGTTCGCCCCGCTCATCCTCAACCCGGGCAATTACCAGACCGTCCACATCAAAATCCAGCACGGCAAGCTCCAGAGCATCCGCTCCGAGAAAAACCTGCTCTCCGCCCTCAAGAAACTGGGCATGGACTTGGAACCCGTGCTCTGCGGCGGCACTGACGACTGGAACCAGGAACGCGAGCAATGGCACAGCGGCGCGAACTTCTTTGCCGTCGGACCCGGACAGGTGCTCGGCTATGCCCGCAACACCCACACCATGGAAGCCATGAACAATGCCGGCTTTGAAATCCTCAAAGCCAATGACGTCCTCACGGACAAAGTCCGCCTGGCAGATTACCAAAAATACGTCATCACCATCGAAGGCTCCGAACTGCCCCGAGGCGGCGGCGGCGCACGCTGCATGACCATGCCCGTCAACCGGGACAATCTATAATAACAAGGGGGTGGCAAAATGCTTATCATACTCCTCCGTCTGCTTCGCAGACACCTCCCCTATCTTAGGGGAGGAGCTTGAATACCAAGCATTTCAAACTCTCCCTCTAAGGTAGAGGAATATGGCGATTCAGCGAGTGCAGAGGGGAAACTTGTTTCCACTATGCCGAGCGTAGCCATTTCGAGGCGAAGCCTCCACTACCCCGAAGGGGGAGGGAGTATGAAAAAGGCATTTTGCCACAGTTCTCTATTTTCCCTGTCCGTAAATAAGGTAAGGATTTCCGTAATTCGGGTTGTCCGGGCGGGGGAAATAACCCTTACCTTTGCCCCAAACCAAAAGGAAAAAAAGAATCATGACGGACGCAAAGACATTAGACCTGAAAACCGTGTGCGAGTGCAACCGGCGCCTGGGTTCGCAGACCCTCCACCCGCAAGTCACGCTCATCAACCTCGAACACCACGGGCTGGAAGAATATGCCGTCAAATTTGAGTTCTATGCCATCCTGCTCATCGAGGAATGCCCGGACGGCTGCTCTTGTTGCGGACGGAAATATTACGACTTCACCAACGCCACCATGGTTTTCCTCACCCCCGGCGAAATCTTCCGCATGAATGAGGACAACACCTTCCCCCGCAAAGGCTGGCTGCTCGCCTTCCACCCCGACCTCCTCTTCTGCACCACGCTGAAAGCCCACATCCGCGACTACACCTTCTTCAATTACCGCAAGGAAGAAGCCCTCCACCTCTCCCAGCGCGAAACGGCGACCATCACCTGCTGCCTCGAACACATCGAAGAGGAGCTCCACCACCCCATCGACACCCACACCGCCACCATCCTCTCCCGCCACATCGAACTGATGCTCGACTATTGCTCCCGCTATTACGAACGCCAGTTCATCATCCGCGAGGACAGGCACAAGACGCTCCTCCGGCAGTTCGATGCCCTCGCCGCCGAATCCCTTTTCTCCGGCAAAATACAGGGAGGCAAATTCCCCGCTCCCGGATGCTTTGCCCGTCCCTTGGGCTTATCCGAAGCCTACTTCAACGACCTGCTGAAATTCGAAACCGGGCAAACCCTCACGGAATACCTCCAGTCCAAGCAAATCCACCTCGCCAAACAACTCCTCCTCAAAGGCGAAGCAACCCCTGCCGCCATCTCTGCCCGCCTCGGCTTCCCCAGCCTCCAATACTTCACCTTCCTCTTCAAAAAACTCACCGGCACCACCCCCGCAGACTACCGCCGTTCCCACTGCTAAGGAAAGGGAATAAATCTGATTCATCGTGTGACCGTTCAATTCTTCCACTGCGACCGTCTCATGCCTTATACTCCCAAGCAACCAATAGGCACGACATACACCCCGTCCTCCGGACGGCGGTAAGCATACTCGCCGGTCGCCGTCAGCACCATCATAAACGCCGGGGCTTTCATGCGGGCTGTGTCAATCCGGTCTGCCAACATGCGAAGCGTCTCCACCCCCTCTTCCACCAACGACTCCCCGCCCAACTTAACCTCCACCAGTCCATATTGCCCGTTCCGCAAATGCACCACCGCATCGCACTCCAACCCGCTCTTGTCCCGATAATGGTACACTTTCCCGTCCAACGCCTCCGCAAAGACCCGCAAATCCCTCACGCACATTGCCTCGAAAAAAAGCCCCATCGTATTCAAATCATCCAACAAATCAGCAGGTCCCATCCCCAACGCGGCAGTCGCAATCGAAGGGTCAACAAAATAGCGCGTATCCGCCGTGCGGATAGCCGTCTTGGAACGAAGGTTCGGATTCCAGGCAGGCATGTCCTCTACCACAAAAATCTTCCGCAACGCCTCCAAATAAGAACTAATCGTATCCTCGTCAAGCGACGTAGCGTCATTATTCTTCAAATCCTCGCGCAAGGTGGCAATGGACGCCTGCGCCCCTTGGTGCCGTGCATACGACCGCATCAGCCGCTGCACCCGATCCGAAGTGCGCTTCACGCCGTCCACCCTCGTCACATCCTCTTTCGTCACCGCGTCATAATAATCAAAAGCCTGTTCCAAAGCCGCCTCCGCAGGCAAACCCACTGCCATCGGCCATCCTCCCCGGCAAATCAAAAAAGCAATGTCCTGCAAATTCAACCCATTCCTTTCCAATACCTTCTCCGGAGCGGCAAACAACCGCGCCAAACTCACGCTGCCATTCGATTCGCCGGACTCAAACAACGTCATCGGGCGCATCGTCAGCCAAGCAAACCGCCCCGTGCCGGAATGCACCCGCTCCTTTTCCGCTTCGCGGTCGGGCACGGCAGAACCCGTCAGCACAAACTGCCCCATCTTGCGGCGGCGGTCTACAGCATACCGCACCGCATCCCAAAGTTTCGGGACAGTCTGCCATTCATCAATCAGCATCGGGGCATCTCCCCCCAAAGCCGCCTCCACGTCAATCTCCAAAAGACGGGAAAATTGCTTTTTGGCGTCCGCATTCGCCAACATCACTTTGCTCGCTGCAATCTCTTCCGCCGTGGTCGTCTTCCCGCACCACTTCGGTCCCTCAATGAGCACTGCCCCTTTCGCCCGCAGCTTCTTCGCCAACAAGCCGTCTGCTATTCTATGCTTATAACTTTCCATTCTCTAAGGTTTTACAGGTGCAAAGATACGGATTTTTTTGAAAATTCGGTAATTTGGCACGATTTTGTTCGGTAATTTGGCGCGGATTCGTTCGGTAATTTGGCAAAATGGGAGAGGGGATGAAGGGGGAGACAAGGGACGAAGGGTCAGGGGAGGCGGAAGGCGAAGGGCAGGAGGGCGGAGGCGCGGGTGAGGAGGGCGGAGGTGGCGCCGAGCAGGAGGACGTCGAAGTCGGAGCCGAAGCGTTGCGCTGTCTCTGCCATGACTTGGCGGCAGGCGCCGCAGGGGGTGACGGGTTCGTCCGGAGCGTTTTCGGCACGGGAGGCAATGGCGAGGGCAAGGACGCGGGCAGCGGGGTAAGCCGAGGCGGCGGCGAAAAGGGCGACGCGCTCGGCGCAAAGCCCGGAGGGATAAGCGGCGTTCTCCTGGTTGCAGCCGGTGATGATTTCGCCGTTGTCGAGCAGGACGGCGGCACCGACGGCAAAGCGGGAATAGGGGCAATAGGCACGGAGGGCGGCGTCGCGGGCAGCGGCGGCAAGGGATTCGTAGCCACGGGGAAGTTCTTCGCGGTAAAGGGTGTAATCTATTTTCAGTTCTCTTTTCTCCATCATGATTTTTTTCTAATTTTACACCCCCTAAGATAAGGGAAGATGAGCTAAAGAAAAAATAAAACATGGAAAAACACAAGATTATTTTTATCGCATTATTTGCCAGCCTGTTAATGGCAACCGTCTTGCCGGTGAAAGGCGAGAACCGGAAGACTTACATCCGCCAGTACAAAGCCCTCGCCATCCGCGAAATGGAGCGGACGGGCATCCCGGCGAGCATCAAGCTGGCGCAGGGCATCCTGGAATCGGGGTGCGGGACGTCGGAGCTGGCAGTGTATGCCAACAACCATTTCGGCATCAAGTGCCACGACTGGGAGGGGAAAACGTACACAATGGACGACGACCGGAGGAACGAGTGTTTCCGGAAATATGAAACACCGGAGGAGTCGTGGATTGACCACAGCGAGTTTCTGATGTCGCGCCCGCGGTATGCCGGGCTTTTCCACCTGAAAACGACGGACTACAAGGCTTGGGCACGGGGACTGAAAGCAGCAGGCTATGCCACGAATCCGCTGTATGCCCACCAGCTGATTAAGATTATCGAGGAGGAGGGGCTGAGCCAATACGACCGGGTGATTGACCACCCGACGGGCGGCAAGGGCGACCCGACACCGGCAGTGCCCGGCAGGACGTCCGCCGACATCGAACGGGAACAGGCTGAGAGCCAACGGTTCGACTACAGCCGGCGGGAAGAGGTGCGCAACGGCAAACCGTGCGTGGAGATTATTTCGGGCGACACGTTCTATAAAATCGCGACGTATTACGGCATGAAGGTAGACAAATTAATGAAATTCAACGACAAAAAGGATAGCAAACTGTATGTGGGGGACATTGTTTACCTCAAACGGAAACGGGGACGGGCTGCCCGGGGGTATGAATTCCACCGCGTGAAGGCGGGCGACACGCCTTACAGCATCGCGCAGGAGTACGGGATACGCCTGAAAAACCTCTGCCGCAACAACTTCATTACGGAGGATGAAGCGCTTGTCGAGGGTGAAAAGATTTATTTGCGGAAACGGGCAACGGTATTTTGACGATGGAAAGGAAAAACAAATTCATAGCACGGAACACGGTCTTCGGGCTGTTTGTCGGGTTGAGCTACATTGCCGCCGGTTTTGTCTTCTACCAGACAGGGAGGGGGCTGAGCCTGAACCCGCAGTTGAACAATGTCATCATGCTGCTGGGCATCGTCGGGGCATTCATCGGGGCGAGGAAATACCGCCAGGAGGAACTGGGAGGCTACATGGGCTACGGGGCGGCGCTCGGCTGTTGCCTCTACATCATGGCGGTGGGGACGGTGCTGTACGGCATGTACGTCTACAGCATGTACAGCCACCACCCGGAACTGAAGGAACAATACCTGCTGGCAGTCAACCAAGCCATCGGGGAAGTCTATAAAGGCAGCTCCATGCTCGAAACGCTCCAGAAGATGATGAAAGACTTGGTGTCGCCGGGGTTCATCACGATGGCGGAAATCTTCAACAAGCTCTTCACGGGGGCACTGTTCTCGCTGTTCCTGGCGGGGCTTGTCCGGAGAAAGAATTATGGTTTACAAAATAATTAAAAGGCACAGATTATGGATATATCAGTAGTCATCCCGCTCTATAATGAAGACGAATCTCTTCCGGAACTCATCGCGTGGATTGAGCGCGTCATGGCAGCCAACGGCTTCAGCTACGAAGTCCTCTTGGTGGACGACGGCAGCCGCGACCGCTCGTGGGCAGTCATCGAGGAAAACGCCGCGCGCAACCCCCATATCCACGGCATCAAATTCCGCCGCAATTACGGGAAATCCGCCGCGCTGCACTGCGGTTTCCAAGCCGCGCGGGGGGAAGTCGTGATTACAATGGACGCCGACATGCAGGACAGCCCGGACGAGATTCCGGCACTCTACCGCATGATTATGGAAGAGGATTACGACATGGTGTCGGGCTGGAAGAAAAAACGCTACGACCCGCTCTCAAAGACACTGCCGACCAAACTGTTCAATGCCACGGCACGGCTCTTCTCGGGCATCCACCTGCACGACTTCAATTGCGGGCTGAAAGCCTACAAGTCAAAGGTGGTCAAGAACATCGAAGTCTACGGCGAGATGCACCGCTACATCCCCATCATTGCCAAACAGGCAGGTTTTACCCGCATCGGGGAGAAGGTAGTGCAGCACCGGGCACGGAAATACGGGGTCACGAAATTCGGCGGGCTGAACCGTTTTATCAACGGGATGCTCGACCTGCTGTCCATCACGTTCATCACCCGCTTCTCCAAAAAGCCGATGCACCTGTTCGGGGCATTGGGGACGCTGCTGTTCATTATCGGGTTCTGTTCCGCCCTGTGGATTGGCGTCGATAAATTGATTTGCCTCTCGGAAGGGATTCCGGCACGGCTGATTACGGACAACCCTTACTTCTACATTGCGTTGGTGGCGATGATTCTCGGCACGCAGTTGTTCTTGGCGGGGTTTGTGGCGGAATTGGTGTCGCGTTCTGCCACCGACCGGAACGTCTATTTGATTGAAAAGGAACTGTAGGCAACGGGGAGTTGGGGAATAATTCCACACATGTGGAGCAAAATTCCACAGATTTCCACACCTCTTTTCTACAAGGGCACGGGAAGGGATTTTATAGCGCGTTGGTTATCAACATAAAAAGATTATACGAAAAAAGCATGCCAGTCTTGGCATGCTTTTTTCAATTTTCTATATGACACAAAAACACTCAAAATGTCGGGCTTATCACATATATACACTCTACTTCTCATTCCCTATGAAGCCCAACAAACCTCCCGGCAACCAGGGAGGTTTTTCTTTTGCAATATTATCAACAAAAACAACTTTTAAGATTTTTATTCTGGCAGAATAAAATCTTTTATGTAATTTCACGCCAAAAATAAGTGATATGAATAGGATATGGACCATGATTTTGGCGGCAGTTTTGTTGTCGTGGGCGTTCCCGGCGGCGGGTCAGGAGGCGAAGGACAGTGTATATGTGTTCCGTTTCGTGACGGGGGAGGATATGTTTTTTGTGCCGTGGAGCGGGAACGGGGCGGAGCTGGGACGGCTGGAGCGTTGCGTGGAGCGGCACAAGGCAGCCATCCTGTCGGGCGAAGTGCCGGTGCAGGTGGAGGGG
>CALUKF010000085.1 GCA_944321145.1 uncultured Odoribacter sp.
CTTTGCAACTCGACCAGGATTCTATCCGTTTGATGCCGGGAGGAAGTGCAGGCACATTGAAATTGACTGCAAACGGGCAGTGGACTGTGAAACAAAAGCCAGAATGGTGCGAGGTTAATGCAATGAAGGGAGAACAGGGTGAGATTGAGTTGCAAATCAGCGCACAAGAAAATAAAGACGGTGTAGATAGAGCCGGTTTTGTAGTATTTGCCAATGGTTTGGCTGAAGATTTTGTGGCTGTTGTGCAGGAGACTTATAAATTGAAATTGAATCCGCCAACGATAGCAGCAGGGAAAAATGCTGAAACGGTGAACGTGGAATTGGTGGCTAACGCCGATTGGACATGCAGTTCTGAAGAAGGAACAGAAACATTTTATACTTTGAGCAGCACGTCCGGGCAAAGCGGAACGACCCCATTAAAATTGGATTTGACAGCTAACAATGACGAAACCCGAGATTATGCAATTACCTTTACGTGCGGCTCGTTGGAGGTGGCACTGCCTGTGGTGCAAAAGGGTCCGGATTTTATTTTTGAAGAAGTGAAAATTGCCGGTTTGACTTGGGCAGACCGTAATTTGTATGCTAAGAGTGCGGATTATGAAAATAATTGGTTGGGAACTTTGGGCTTATTTTATCAGTGGGGACGTAATATTGGTTTTGAGGCCGGCAATGTACAAGTAATAGAAGGTCCGCTTGCTTTGAGCGAGGTGGCTATTAATGCGGAAGATAGCGGCGAAAAGCGGTTTATTACAGTAACGGCAGCTCCTTACATGTGGTCGCGAGAGAAAAATGACAATGCTTGGAAAGAAAGCTCTCCTTGCCCTGAAGGTTTCCGGGTACCGACTTATGAGGATTGGCTGACAATTATGCCGGAATCGGGTGATGGTGGGAACTCTACGTATGCTGATGAGGTGCTGGTTAAGCAAGAAGGCTCCAAGCGGACAAAGACGCAATATTTCAAAAAAGGAAGCGGCTTCTCGGATGAATTTGAACATTGGGGCATTAAGAAAGCCGGAACAGCTGACGCTTATTTCTTGCGTTGGAATTTTGTCAATACTTCGGAAACTGAAGAAAATTATGTGCTGGAAATTTCTTATTGGAAGGCAGACCAGGATGCAACTTTCTTTACCGACCCGACGGAAAGGACTGCGAAGGACAGAGCAACACTGGATGCCATGTTAGAGGAACTTGGTGCCCCCGAAGCTGTATTGACATTGCCTTCTGCTTCTCCGTTGGAAAGCTCCAGTGGATCAAATGATGGCTATGGTTATGGCAGGTATGCTACTTATTGGTGTTCAGATATCGATGCAAGCACGGCAGATGGCAGTTATGCCTATTGTGTGAAGTTTACCGGCGGTGTCTATATTTATAGCGATTACCGTGCTTTGGGAGCAGCAATCAGATGTGTTAAATGATAAAATTGAAGCGTTATGAAAAAAACAATAATCTGCCTGTTGATGGCATGTATGGGATTTTTGTATTCCTGTAAAGACGAAGAAAAAATATTGGTGATAGAAGTCGATGAATTGACTTTCAGTACAGACAGTATCACGGTGGCAGTCGGCGAACAGATGAAAATCGTTTCGGATTTTTCGCCGAAAGAAGCAACAGACACTGTGATTGTTTGGAAAAGCGACAATGCAGAGGTCGCATCTGTAGACGGGCATGGCGTAGTGACCGGTTTGAAAGAAGGGAATGCCCGGATTACAGGGACATTAGGCAATGGAAAGGCTGAATTGGCAGTGAAGGTGACTCCCCGGAAATTGACAACAGAAGGCTTGTTGCTTGCCCAGAGCGAACTTTCATTAATCGTTGGGGAACCTTATACTTTGAAGATTGAAGTGTATCCGGGAGAAGTTACCGGAGAAGAAGCCGTTTGGAGTTCAAGCGATGAGGAAGTAGTAATGGTTTCAGAGGAGGGAGAACTGACTCCTTTGAAAGCCGGGCAAGCCAATATATTGGTTCAAATAGGCGAGCAGAAAGCTGTTTGCGTAGTCAATGTTTATGAAAAAGTGATTCCTGCAACCGGCATCCGTTTTGAATTGGAAGAAGTGAAAGTAGATGTAGGCAAGACGATAGAAGTAAAAGTGAAGATAGAGCCGGAAGACGCTACGGAAAGAAATATCGAATGGAGCGTACAACATGCAGGGATTGCTTCTGTCGTGGATGGCATGGTTACGGGTGTCGCTTCAGGCGAAACGACTTTGACAGCCCGTTTGAATGATGAGATTTCTGCAACAGTTCCACTTGTCGTTATACAGCCGGCAACTTCCATTAGTCTTTATGAGACAACTTTGGAATTGGGTGAAGGGGCTGTTTATACGATTTATCCGCAAGTGTTGCCGGAAGATGCTACAGACCGGACTATTACGTGGATATCTTCGGATGAATCCATTGCGATTGTAAAAGAGGAGCCTGGCATGTGGGGCGATATGGTAACTAATATCTATGCGCTTGCTCCCGGAAAAGTCACCCTTACGGCAACTTGCGGAGAAGCAACTGCGACTTGCGAGCTGACTGTAACAGAGGAACAAGGCACGCCAATCGAATTTGAAGATGCGAAGTTTTTGGAGGCATTGGTGATTTGGAATGATTTGGACGGGAATGGCAGGATTACGGATTATGAGGCAGAAAGGGCAGCGGATGTTGATGTTTCTTGGGGTGATGTTACTTCTTTGCAGGGCATAGAGTATTTTATTAATGTACGAGAATTGAATGCAGCGGATAATCAATTGGCTTCAGTGGATTTATCGAAGAATCTTTTGTTGGAAGAATTGCAGATTGGAGGTAATCCGTTGACAGAGTTGGATTTGAGTGCAAACTCTAAGTTGCTTTCATTGGATGTAGAAGAGGCAATAGATTTGAAAACCGTGAATTTAGGAGATAATGTAAATTTGCAGAAGTTGGTATTCTCAGGTTGTACCAATTATGTGGTCGGCGATGTCAGCAAATTTGCGAACTTGACAACCCTTTTGGTGGATAATACGGCGACTGAAACGTTGGATGTGTCTTCTAATGCAAAGATTCGGTCTTTGTATTGTGGCGGAAAAGAGACGTTCACTTTGAAAGGTTTAGAGAATTTGGCTGCATTGGAGACATTCTACTTGTATGGCAGTTCGGCTATAGAGGTGCTTGATTTTACGAATACTTCTTTGCTTGACCTTTCCATTCAAGGCACGCATCCGAATTTGAAAAAGGTGATTTTGCCTGCCGGTTTCAATGGCGAATTTGAAGCACCGGAAGGTGTGGAAGTCGTAGAGCAATAGCAAATGACTTGGATATGAAATGTAAATTTTTCCTATTGCTGTTTGCGGTATGCCTGATGACTGCCGCAAGCGTGAAAACAGATGGTAGTACAGGTCCTGGCGGTATTAATACCGCCAACCTGGACACCACGGTTTCGCCCAAAGCAGATTTTTATCAATTTGCTTGTGGGGGATGGATGAAAGCACATCCTCTGACCGACGAATATAGCCGTTTGGGGACTTTTGACCTTCTGGCAGAAAATAATAGCCGGCAAATAAGGGATTTGATTGTGGAATTGTCTGCCGGGGATATTGACCTGAAGACAACAGGGGGGAAAGTCGGGCTGTTGTATAAAATGGCAATGGATTCGGTGAAGTTGAATCGTGAAGGTTGTCAACCGATTCTTTCCTACCTTGAAAAAGTGAAAGCAGTGAAAACACAAAGTGAAATGTTGGAATTGGTGGCAAAAATGAGCCGTTTGGGCGTTGATGCTTATTTCAGCATTTTTGTCGGTCCGGATGAAAAGAACAGTGACATGAATTTGCTGCAAACTTATCAAGGCGGCTTAGGCTTAGGAGATAGGGATTATTATGTGAAAGAAGATGAACATAATAAAGAAATTCTGGAAAAATACCAGGCGCATATTGTCCGTATGTTTTGCCTTGCCGGTTATCCGGAAGACGAGGCAAAGCGGGCTGCGGAAGATGTGTTGGTTTTGGAAAAACGTTTGGCAAAAGTTTCTTATGATCGCCTTCAATTACGTGATCCTTATATCAATTATCATAAAATGAGTTTGGCAGAGTTGGAGGAAGCGATTCCAGAGATGGATTGGGGGTTGTTTTTTCATTCTTTAGGATTAGAAAATGTAGAAGAAATCAATCTTCGACAGGTAGAAATCATCAAGGAGACAGCCGCTATTTTTGCAGAAGGGGAATTGGATTTGCAAAAGTCTTATTTGATTTGGAAAATCATAGATGCTTCTGCCGGATATTTGAGCGATGATTTTATCAATGCCAATTTTGACTTTTATGACAAGGTGTTGTCCGGGAAAAAAGAAATCAGTCCTCGTTGGAAAAGAGCCGTGGCTTCAGTAGACGGGGCGTTGGGAGAGGCTGTAGGGCAGTTGTATGTGGAAAAATATTTTCCGGCAGAAGCCAAACAGCGTATGGAAACTTTAGTTGCGAATCTTAAACAGGCATTTGCCGAGCGTCTGCTCGCTCTTACCTGGATGAGTGAAGAGACAAAAGCCAAGGCTTTGGATAAATTGACTTCCATGGGAGTGAAAATAGGCTATCCTGATAAATGGACAGATTATTCGGCCTTGAAACTTAAAAATGACTCTTATTTTGCAAATGTTTTGAGAATTAGCGAATTTCATTTTGATGAAATGCTGGACAAAATGGGCAAACCGGTAGATAAGGCACAATGGTTAATGAATCCGCAAACGGTAAATGCTTATTATGCGCCTTCTATGAATGAAATATGCTTCCCTGCGGGTATTTTGCAGCCACCCTATTTTGATATGAATGCCGATGATGCAGTGAATTATGGGGCTATTGGCGTGGTCATAGGTCATGAAATGACGCATGGTTTTGATGACCAAGGACGGCATTATGACAGGGACGGCAATTTGAATGATTGGTGGACACCTGAAGATTCAGAGAAATTTGAGGAAAGAGCCCAAGTGTTAGTGGATTGGTTTAATAAGATTGAAGTATTGCCGGGCTTGCATGCCAATGGCGAGCTGACTTTGGGTGAAAATATTGGTGACTATGGCGGTTTGCAAATTGCTTTTCAAGCTTTCCGCCATGTAGAAAAGGAAAAACCATTAACAGACATAGATGGTTTTACCCCTGAGCAACGTTTTTATTTATCTTACGCTTCTTTGTGGGCATCTAATATTCGCGATGAATCAATTCGACTATTGACTCAAATGGATGTTCATTCATTGGGACGTTGGCGGGTAAATGCAACGTTGCCCCATATTGATGGTTGGTATGAAGCATTTGAGATTATGCCTGACGACCCGATGTATCTGGCTCCGGAAGAGAGGGCTGTTATTTGGTGATGCCTTTATAGGAGAAGTGGACATATATTAGTCATTTTACTATTTTTGTAGTAGGGCTGTTTCGGATTCATGTATTGGAACTGAAACAGCCCTTGTTTTGTTCAACAATTCTGAGAGTAGTTTTCCATTTCTTGATGGTGATTGCTTGAGGATTCAATAAATACATATCCTTGAATAAATTTGAGAAGTTCATATCCGAACTGATGTATGCAGAAATTTATTTTTCGACTTCGGGGACAAAGCTTGTCTGTCATTTCAATCATTTTAGAAGTTTTCAAAAGTATCTCTATTTTTGCAATTCTTCCTTGTCAGAAGTTTGGGGCGAATTGAATAAAAAAGAATTGCTTAGTTTCGAACGTCATTATCTTAGTTTGCGTTTAGAAGAAATTGGAAAATTGTTTATTTATGAAGGCGAGAAAGTTGTTTCACATCGCCATTTGATGATCTTTGCTGATGGAGTCCCGATTGAATTTTGCTGCTTGAACCCTCAATGCCGTTGTTTTTTATCCGCTTATTTGAGTATCCAATATAATGCTTGGCATAATTTGTATCGTCTTTGTGATAGCTCATCTTCTTTTTATCAAAGCAATTATGTTTGGCAAGGGGATGTAATTGCCATATTGGAGTTGGGGGATGCGTTATGGAATCTTTGTTTTGTTCAGGCGCAAGGACCTGAAAAAAGTAAGAAAGCCTATTTGCAGCATTTGTTTGCTTTTTTCAATTTGCCTGTGCCGGATGATCCTTGTCGGCGTTTGAATGAATTGGGGAAACGCGCAGTGCCGTATACTTTTTTGATGCAACTTACTGAACAATATCGGCAATATTGGGAGGAACGAGAGGGATGAGTTGTTCGAAATTTCATTTTTTGCGTGCTAAGGAATTTTATTATGTAAATAGAGAATGGGCTTTTTATTTGTAATTGGTTGATTTCTTGTTGTATTACGACTATTCTTGTTTTCTTTCCGGTAAAGAGGCTGGAGTAGGGGATGCAGGGGAGAATGCGGATGTATTTTTGTCTCGAACTTAAAAACAAAAAGTATGAGACTAATTTCAAATTTAATCGAAGAGATTGCATCGGTGGTG
>CALUKF010000086.1 GCA_944321145.1 uncultured Odoribacter sp.
TTCCAAGCGCTATGGCTACCAACGCCATCGCCGTAATAATTACGACAATCATTAATGTCAGATTCATAACGAATATGTTTTTTGATTTTATAAATGAACAATAGTTTGAGATATTTCTTCAGCAAAAGGACTTTCCCGCTTAGGTTTCATGCAATATGTGGAAGAAAAAACTTTTGTGCGCCGACCGGAAAAGGCGGAGCGGGTCATAGGAGGGGCTATGCAATGCCATCGCCGACGGGCGAGCCTCATCCTTGATTTGTTGCGCCGTGATGCGCGATAATGTCTTGGTGGAAATACTCAATTGGACGTACGAGGGGGCAGGCTTTTCGCCGTTGAGATGGGCGAGGGGATTGTACAAATTCTGCGTAAAACTGCTCAAAACCTCGCAATGATTGGCGTGCACATCGCTTGCAGTTGCAGAATCTGCAATCCGGCAACTGTTTGGTATAAAAATAGATACCACTACGGATAATATGACAAGCCTTACTATCTGCACATTATTTTTTTGACACCGCGAAGATACGACTTAATTCCCTAAAGCAAAAGATTGTACTGTAAAGTTCAGTTAATAGATTTAAAGGTTCCATATCGGCACAGGAATTTGATTTTTGATTAACTTTGCCTCCTCAAAAAAGAAGTTATGGCAGAGAAAGCGAATGCCCCTTTGGCAGATTTGCAAAAACAATGGCAGCTCTTGCAGAAAGAGTATGAATATGAGAAGGATGTCTTCTGGCAAAACACCCGCGAGGCAACTCTTGCGCGCAAGGTGCAGCAAGGGGTGTGCTGGTATCCGGTGCGTTTGGGGAGCGACCGCTACAATTCTCTGAACCAGCTGACGGTGGAAGTTGACCGTTTGGGCGACGAGGAGATTGAACACGCCTTTGAGTACGGGCGTCCCGTTTGCTTCTTCCGCTTGATGGACGACGGGACGATGCGTTACCTGAACTTTTCTGCTGTCATCAGTTACGTGCAAGACAACCGGATGGTGGTGGCTCTGCCCGGAGTGCAGGCGCTTGCCATTCTTCATGCCAACCGCGAAGATTTGGGCGTCCAGTTGTATTTTGATGACACCACCTACCGCACGATGTTTGCCGCCTTGAAACGGGTCATGGAGGCGGAGGGCAACCGCACGGCGCACCTGCGCGAAGTGTTATTGGGCAATTTGCAGCCGGCATTCAGGGACTTGTCGCCTGTCGCCTTCCCGTGGCTGAATCACCCGCAGGAGGAGGCGGTGAACCGCGTTCTGGCAGCAAGGGAAGTGGCAGTCGTGCACGGCCCTCCCGGCACGGGAAAAACCACGACCCTTGTGGAGGCGATTTTTGAGACGCTCCACCGCGAGAACCAGGTTTTGGTATGCGCCCAGAGCAACACGGCAGTGGATTGGATTTCAGAGAAGTTGCTCGACAGGGGGATTCCCGTCTTGCGGCTTGGCAATCCGACACGGGTGAACGACAAGATGCTCGGCTTCACTTATGAACGGCGTTTCGAGGCGCATGCCGATTATCCGGAATTGTGGAGTATCCGCAAAGCCATCCGCGACTTGCAGGCGCAACTGAAGTCAAAAAGCGTCAAGAACCGCGATGCGGCACATCGCCACCTCTCGAATCTCCGCAGCCGCGCCCTGGAGCTTGAAATCCGCATCAACGCGGCGCTTTTCAGCGAAGCACGGGTAATTGCCTGCACCTTGGTCGGCGCGGCGGGCAGGCTTTTGGAGCGTAGGCGTTTCTCTTCCCTTTTCATCGACGAGGCGGCACAAGCGTTGGAGGCTGCCTGTTGGATTGCCATTGCCAAAGCCGACCGCGTGGTTTTGGCAGGCGACCATTGCCAGCTGCCCCCGACGGTGAAATCCGTAGAGGCGATGCGCGAAGGCTTGGCGGATACGATGATGGAAAAGGTCGTGCGCCGGAAACCTGAAGCCGTTTCTTTGCTCCGCATTCAATATCGCATGCACGAGGACATCATGGCTTTCCCCTCGCGTTGGTTCTACCACAACCGCCTGGTGGCAGCGCCGGAGGTGCGGTTCCGTGGCATTTTGGACTACGACAACGCCTTGTCGTGGGTTGATACGGCAGGCATGGATTTCCTCGAAAAGACTGCCTCTGCCGGCATCGGGCGACTGAATACCGGCGAGGCGGAACTCCTGCTCTCCCATTTGCGCCGCTACATGGAGCGGGTCGGGGGAAATCGCATTTTGGACGAGCACATCGACTTTGGCATCATTTCCCCCTACCGGGCACAAGTGCGCTATTTGCGGCAGCTGTTGAAAAAGGAACCTTTCTTCCGTCCGTTCCGCCACCTCCTCTCCGTGCATACGGTCGACGGCTTCCAGGGGCAGGAGCGGGATGTAATCTTCATCAGCCTTGTCCGTGCCAACGAGGACGGGCAAATTGGTTTCTTGCGTGACCTCCGGCGGATGAACGTGGCAATCACTCGTGCCCGCATGAAGCTGGTCATCTTTGGCGACGCCGCCACCCTTGCCCGCCATCCCTTCTACAAAGCGTTATACGAATACATCGAAAAAATCACGCATCGCCTCCCGGAAGAATAAATCCGCCGGGCTTGGATAAATATTTTATATGTATATACAACTTAAAGATAATATTTGTAACTTTGCGCCGTCAATATAAAGTATTCATCCAAGCCCGAGCATAAAATGAATCATGGCAGTTTAAAGAAAATAGTATCCCTCGGCATTCTCTGGCTCGCGTTCACGCCTGCCTTTGCGCAGGAGAACGGGAAGCAGGCAACCCTCTGGTATGCCGGCATACAGGGCGGCATGCCTTTCGGCATCAGCCAGTTCAGCAGTTTCAGCGCAAGCAAGGCGCATGCAGGTTTCGTCATCGGTTTGCATGGCGGTTATCGTTTCAATTCCCTTTTTCTTTGGAGGCGCAAGCCGCTTGGGGCAGCCTGCGGCAAGGGGCGCGGGATTGTTGCCTGGATTATTGGCTTGGGGAGGACGGCAACCGCTACGAAGCCGCCGTGGCAGGCATGAACGGGTGGGAGTATGCGGCATTGACCGACCGTGTTGCCCTGCAACGCTACGGCGTGCAATTCAACTTCAACGTGTTGGGGCTTCTCTGTGCCGGCAGCCGTTGGTCGCTTGAAATCTCGCCGTTGCTTGCTGCTGTTGCCACGAAATCCACGGTTCAAGACTTGGACGGGAAAAACGATTTGTTGAAAAGCGATGCCCGTTGGCACCTCGGTGCGGGCGGAAATCTCCGGGCGGGGTATCGTCTGGCAGAAAACCTTGTACTGGGCGTTTATTCCGGAATCACTTGCCTGACCGGCAAACAGATGGATGCCCTGCCTGATTGTCGGCACGGCAGCAACCTGGTCTGGGAAAGCGGCGTGCGCCTGGCTTGGACGTTTGGCAAAAAGGCAAAAGCCTGCCGGGTGGAAACCATTGAAAAAAGAAAGGAGGACAGGCAACCATGATACGATGCATTAAAATAGGTATATGTGCCCTGGCAATGTGGCTCGGGGCAGCATGTGGCGACGTCCACGACAATGAATATCCCTTGGCAGCCGGCGAAGGCGCTGTGATTGTAGGGTTGCAGGCGGAGGCGCAAGGCGTGGAGGTGGGCAACCTTGTGCTTTGCCTTTTTGACGAGAACGGCAACTGCTTGCGCAAGGATTACGATACCCCGCGCTTGTTGGCAGCGGAATACCTCCCCGTGGAGGCAGGCGCTTACACCCTCTTGGTCGTGGCAAATGTCCCGGCAGAGGCATTGCCGGCAGAGGCGACGCTGCCTGACCTTGCCGGATGGTTGGAGGAGCATGCAGGGGAATATCCGGGCATGCTCACGGCATCCGCACAGGCGGGCATCGAGGCAGGAGGCGTGCACCGTTTGTTGCTGGAATTGAAAGGCGGCACGGAGGGCATTTGCCTGTCCGCAGTGCGCTTGGTGCTTTCCTTGCCGGACGGGGCGATGCCGGATTACGCGTCTGCCCGGGTTGCCGGTAGCAGGCAGCTCCGTTGCGTGGCAGAAGTCTACCGGCAGGGGACGGCAGACCGCGTGCATCGCCGCACGCTGCTTTGCTCCTTGCAGGATGACGGCACCTGCCTTGCCGGGCTATGGCTTCTGCCCGGCGACTACGACCTGTGCCTTTGGGCAGATTGGACGGACGGCGTCACGGCGGAAAGCAAATACTACGATGCCGGCGACCTCCATCAAGTGACCGTGCTCACCGATGGCTATGTGGCTAACGGCGAAACGGACAAGAAAGCCGCCTACTATTGTGCTTCCGTCCTCAACGTGGGCGGGGAGCCGCAGGAGGTGAACCTCGGCATGTCCAGCCCCTTTGCCAAATACCGGCTGGTGGCAACGGACGTGGAAGCCTATCTTAACTTGATAGAGAACGGCGAAGCCTTGCCGCCCATCGGGGATTTGGAGGTGCGCGTTACTTACGAAGGCTTCTTCCCCACAGGTTTCAACGTGGCGAGCGGCAAGCCGAACGATGCGCTGAACGTGGGCATTCATTATGCCTCCGTGCCGGTGGCTGCTGAAGGCTATGCGGAGACGGAAGCACGGCAGGTGGGGGCGGATTTCGTGTTGGCAAACGGCGGGGAGTCGTTTGTGACGGTCACCGTGGAGATGGCGGACAGCCGCACGGGCGAGGTGGTAGCTTCCGTGCCGGGCGTGAAAATCTCCTACAAACGCGGGCACCTCACCACTGTCACCGGGCATTTCCTCACCGCAGGGAAGACCACGGGCGGAGTGGAAGTGGATGCCGGTTGGGGGGAGGAAATCACCGTTCCGTTTTGACGGGGAAAGAAAACACGGCGGTGTAAACCGCACATTATAAATAAAATATTCGTTCTTTGACATGGTGGGACAAAAATAAATCGCTATCTTTGCAGTGTAAAACAGGACAGAAAGGAGGAACGTATGGCAAGACCAATTAAAGAAACCCCGATACTCTTCGGGGAAGACGCACGACGGTTCGAGGAGCGGATGAAACAAGTCCGCCGGGAGTCGCCGGAAGAAAGAGAAAGAAGACTGGCTAATTTTGAGCTTGCAATGAAAATGCTCGAATTAGGAGAGCGTACAAGAAAGAAAAATGTATGAAAACCAGTCTGCAAGAACCGTTCTCATCTTACAAAATTCGTAAGCTGGGAATAGATGAAAGAGTAAAATCGTTCGATTGCGGCGATGCCGATTTGAACGATTTTATTCTAAATGAATCAGGACTCTATCGCAAAGCATTGCTGGCAGTGACATACGTGTTTGAAGCGGATGATGATGTAAATCACGAACACATTGCCGCCTATTTCAGTTTGGCGAATGACCGGGTATCGCTTACGGATTTTCTGAGCAAGACGGAGTTTAACCGTTTTCGCAAACATCGTTTTGTGAACAAAAAGCGACTGAAAAGTTATCCGGCGGCAAAAATCTGTCGTTTGGCTGTTAACAAGGATTTGAAAGGACAACATATTGGTGAATTTTTATCAGACTTCATCAAAAGCTACTTCCTTGCCGACAACAAGACCGGCTGCCGTTTTCTCACGGTAGATGCCTACGCTGCAGCCATCCCTTTCTATTTGAAGCAGCATTTCGTGCCGCTCACGTCAGAAGACGAAGGAAGCGTTACCCGGCTGCTCTATTTTGACCTGAATGACATTGCCGACATAGACTGACGGCAGCACAACGATAGCGATTTACGCAAGTCCCGCCTTTCAGTGGCGCACGCAAAGTGCCCACCGGAAGGCGGGATTGTTTTGTCCCGCTGTGCCTGGAACACAAAAGGAAACAAATTAAAAAATAGAGATATGAACCGGACAAAGTACATATTCATCCTCTGGGCAGGGCTCCTCTTGGCAGCATCCTGCACCAAAGACACCCTGCCGGCAGGCGACGGAACGGACAGCCCTGCCGCCGAGACGCAGACCTATACCTTCACCGTCTCGCCCGACCTCGCGATGGAGGGCGATGCCACGACACGCTCGGAAGGAACGCCGCAAGAAATGCCCACGCGCTGCTTCATGCAAATCTTGGGGAACAATGTTAGTTCAGATGTTCAAAAAGATGAATCCATTGAAAACGGTAGCTTTACCTTCTCTGTGAAATTGCCCAACACGACATATACTTTCTTGTTTTGGGCGGACAACGGCAGTGGGGACACTCCGACAGACCTCCGGGAAGTTCAATACACGCCGGGGACAGTGGCTTTCGCTGCTAATGTACAAGGAACATTGGAAACCGTTGGTAAAACCGTTGAGTTGAAGCACGTTGTGGCAAAAGTGACGTTAAAGACCACAACAAATGTCACTTTTGGAGACAGTCACACTATTAGACTGTCCGCTTCGTGCGCGTCCACATATAACGTACAAACGCCT
>CALUKF010000087.1 GCA_944321145.1 uncultured Odoribacter sp.
CCGTCTGCTTCGCAGCCACCTCCCCTATCTTAGGGGAGGAGCTTGAATACCAGACATTTCAAACTCTCCCTCTAAGATAGAGGGAGTACCCCGAAGGGGGGAGGGAGTATGAAAAAAAGTATCTTGACACAGCCCATAGGAATCGGGAAATGCCGCGCATGGTTGTGTCAAATCCGGCACATGTCGCGTTTCTCGCCCTGCTGGGCGTCGGAGACGGCGAGCGTTGCCATGTGGACGATGTCGCGCACCTGGCAGCCCATTTGCAGGATGTGGACGGGTTTGTTCATGCCGAGGAGAATGGGACCGATGATTTCATGGCTGCCCAATTCCTGCAACATGCTTAATCCTACGCTTCCAGAACTTAGGTTCGGGAAGATAATCGTATTTACGTCCCGATCGCCGAGCACGGAAAATGGGTATTCCCGTTGCCGCAACTCTTTATCGAAAGCCATGGTGGCGTGCATCTCGCCGTCCACGATGATTTCCGGGTATTTGGCATGCAATTGGGTGATACACTCTTGGATTTGGGCAGGGCTGCCTAAACGGTATTCCCCAAAGTTGGAGTAGGAAGTGATGGCAATCACCGGTTCGATGTCGAATTGTTTGACGGCATCGTGCGCAAGCACAGTGACATATTCCAGTGTTTCAGCAGAGGGATGGCTGTTAACGGTGGTGTCGGCAAGGAAATAGGTGCCCCGTTTGGTCGTGGCAATGTGCATGCCGGCAGCGTATTTGCAACAAGGCTGCAAGCCAATGACTTCTTTTGCCTTCTCGAACACTTCTTTGTAGGGAGAGAATACGCCGGAGATGAATCCGTCAGCATCCCCGCACTCCAACATCATCAGCCCGACGTAATTCGGGTCGAGCATCTTTAGTTGGGCTTTGCTCTTGGAAACGCCACGGCGTTGCATTTTCTCGTAATAGACTTCCGTGTAATGTTGCATTCGCTCGGTTTCTATAGCCGGGTCGAAAATCGTCACTCCCGGAATGGAGAGTTTGTTGCGGGCAATCTTGTCGAGGATGGTGGCGGTGTCGCCAATGAGAATCGGGTAGGCGATGTGCTCTGCCGTCAATTCCTGGGCGGCTTGCAGCACTTGCAGGTTGATGCCTTCAGCAAAGACGACCCGTTTGGGGTTAGCTTTTGCCTTGTGGGTCATCAGGCGCATCAATCCGTTCTCGTGGCTTACGCGGCGTTCCAAGCTGTCGCGGTAGGCATCCCAATCGTCTATGGTTTTGCGGGCAACGCCGGAGGCTATTGCCGCCTTGGCGACTGCCGGAGCGACGCAACTGATTAGCCGGTTGTCCAAAGCCTTGGGGATAATATAATTCCTGTCAAAGGAAATGGCAGGGTCGTGGTATGCCATTTTCACGCTTTCGGGGACAGGTTGCTTGGTCAGGTCTGCAATGGCGTATGCGGCAGCCAATTTCATCTCTTCGTTGATGCCGGTTGCCTGCACATCCAAAGCTCCCCGGAAAATGTAGGGGAAGCCCAACACGTTGTTGATTTGGTTGGGATAGTCCGAACGTCCCGTAGCGAAGATGATGTCCGGGCGCGAGTGCATGGCTTTCTCGTAAGAGATTTCCGGATTGGGATTGGCAAGCGCAAAGACAATGGGGTCTTTTGCCATGCCCTGTATCATTTCCTCCGTGAGGATGTCGGCAACGGACAAGCCCAGGAACACGTCTGCTCCCTGCAGCGCATCTTCCAAAGTCCGCGCCTCGGTCGGGACGGCAAATTCCTGTTTTTCGGCGTTAAGCCCGACGCGCCCTTCGTAAATCACGCCTTTACTGTCGCACATGAGGATATGCTCGCGCTTCACGCCCAGGCTACGATAGAAGCGGGCGCACGAGATGGCTGCCGCGCCAGCTCCATTGACCACCACGCGAATGTCTTCAATGCGCTTGCCGTTCAATTCCAAGGCGTTCAGCAGCCCGGCTCCGGAGATGATGGCAGTCCCGTGCTGGTCGTCGTGCATCACGGGGATATCCAGCTCTTCTTTCAGGCGACGTTCTATTTCAAAACACTCAGGGGCTTTGATGTCCTCCAGGTTGATGCCTCCAAAAGTCGGGGCAATCATTTTCACGGTGCGGATAAATTCATCTACATTCTTGGTATTCACCTCGATGTCAAACACATCGATGTCGGCAAATATCTTGAACAGCAATCCTTTCCCTTCCATGACCGGCTTGCCCGCCAAGGCGCCGATGTCGCCCAAGCCGAGCACTGCCGTGCCGTTGGAAATCACTGCCACCAGATTGCTTTTCGCCGTGTAGCGGTAGGCATCTGCGGGGTTTTTCTCGATTGCCAGGCAGGGTTGTGCCACCCCCGGAGAGTATGCCAGGGAAAGGTCGTGTTGCGTGCTGTAGGGTTTGGAGGGAATGACCTCGATTTTTCCCGGTCGCCCCTCTGCGTGGTATTTTAATGCTTCATTGTCCATTTGTTCTTCACGTTTAATTCTGTAATATCTGTTTTTGCAGCAAAATTGCAAAAAGCTCGCCAAATATAGGTTAAATTCAGGTTAAACCCTACTTTCCGGAGCGAAAAAAACAAATGGAGGTGTTAATTTGCAACGTCAATTTAAAATGTATACGACTATGATGAAATCTTACTTTATTGCAGGCCTTGCCTTGGCTGCCATGTCTTGTGCGACTGCACCGAAAACCGTTGTCAGCGTCCACGTGGAAGGGACGCAATTGCCTGAAAGTGTCAAATTAATCACTACTGATTCCACGTATTCCGTAGCCCTTGATTCAACCGGTTCTGCCGAAATCGCGCTTGCAGACGCTTGCCAAGCCGGATATGCCACGTTCCAGTTGGATTACATTCCCGTGCCGGCTTACATTGAACCGGGCAAGAGTTTCGACTTGGATTTGAAAGTAGAGGGCTATACGCTCACGCCTACTTTTACCGGCGAGGGGGCTGCAAAGAACATTTATCTCAACGAGAATGTCTTGGGACGCGGTTCTCTTGATTTCAAAGCCGAAGAAGCCCCGTTTATCGAATCGCTGAAAAAGTTAGAAAGCGAGATGGTTGCCCGCCTCGATTCGCAGAATTTCGAACCGCAATTCGTGCAACAAGAGAAGCGCCGTCTGCACTATGCCGTTTATGCCGCCCTGCCTACCTATGCGGTTTATCATCCGTATTATGCCCAGAAGCAGGATTACAAGCCTGGGGATGCTTATTACCAGGCTTTGCAGGAAGCGATTGTTGAGGAACCTGCCCTTCTGGGGACACTGGAATACGAGGATGCGTTGGCTGCTGCCGTTGAAACGATGGCAAGCAAGGACTTGGAGGCTTACGACGCCTTGGCTTTCCTGAAAAGCGAGTTGGCTTATGTGCAAGCGAATTATAAAGACGCCGCTGTCCGTGAATTTCTGGTTGACCATTTCGTGATGGAATATGTCGGACGTTATGGCGTGGACAATTTGAAGGAATTTGCCGACATCTACAATGCCAATGTAACTTCTTCCGACAAGCAGGCTGCCTTCAAAGCGCTTTGCGACAAATGGGCAAAGATAGCCAAAGGACAACCGGCTCCTAATTTCAAATACCTCGACATCAACGGCAAGGAAGTCGCCCTTGCCGACCTGGCAGGCAAATATGTCTACATTGACGTATGGGCAACGTGGTGCGGTCCTTGCCGTGGTGAAATTCCTCATCTGCAGAAATTGGAGCACCAATACGCCGGCAAGAACATCCACTTTGTCAGCATCTCCTGCGACCAAGACAAGTCTGCTTGGGAAAAGATGGTGAAGGAAGACAAGCTCGGCGGCATCCAATTGCACTTTGGCGGCGACGAGGAGTTCATGGACACGTTCATGATTACCGGCATTCCCCGCTTCATCCTGCTCGACCGCGAGGGCAAGATTCTCAATGCCAACATGACCCGTCCTTCCAATTCCGAAACAGCGAAGACCTTTGACGCACTCGAAGGCATCTAATGCCTTCCCCGCCACGACGGGAGCATCAGGAAGCCCCCATCGCGCCCTTGCAGGCACGGTGGGGGCTTTTGCATATTTGCAGGATGCCCGGAAAGCCGGGCTGATTCCATGGACGAGCCCCTGTTGATGTTAAATTTTATCGACAGGGTGAATTAAAACGCAAAAAATGATGCATCGTTCTTTTCAAAATATTACTTTTGTTGCCGTATAATTGTTTAATGAGAAGGAGCGTCCCATGGCTTCTGTGACATCTCAATGAACAGAGGACTTGGCAGTCCTGCGCTCGATGTGAAAGCAAGAACGTATCTGGGGGACTGGGATACGAAGAGAATAACGTATGAAAAAAATCTTATTTACCCTCACCATTGCGCTCCTGGCAACCACTTGGGCTATGGCGCAAGAGAATGAAAACGCAGACAAAAGGTTAGACTCGTTGCAGCAGGTTGTCGACAAACTTGCTACACAAATCGATGATTCGGAAGAAGCCGACATGCAGCAGAAAATCTGGAAAGACCGTGCAAAGTATTTCAACCTCAGCTACGTCAAGCAGAAACTCCAGAGCAATGATATCGAAGGATTTCAGCGTGAGAGTGACTTTGGCGTTGCCATCAGCCGTGGACGCACATATTACCTGCACAAAAAACCGATTCTCAAGATGATTAAATTCGGTATTGACTGGACTCAATTTGATATAAATTATGCAAAATATGGAGAAACGGAAGAAGAATATAATGATGAAGGGAATAATAGTGATTCCTTTTATGAAGAAGAAGTACTAGGTCTTAATCTCGGTATGCATCAATTGGATTTTGGCATGCACTTTGGTTTATCCCTCACAGTGAATCCAGTTTCCCATTTAAAGGTTAACGGTTATTACCGCTTTGCGCCTACAGGTTCAGTAATTCTTTTGGATGATGATGTGAGCGTGCAATTTGTGCCGTTTAATGTGTTCGGAGGGGCTATTTCCTATAAAGTTATTTCTATCGGCGTGGAGGCACGCAAAGGAAGTGCTAATTACAAAAAATTCTCTGTAAATGAGGATGTAGATAGCGTTACTGGTGATTGGGGAAATGCAGAATCTACGGATAATCCTGATTTTGACGATGTACTTAACAGCGAGAAAATTAACTTTAAGACCCTTTCTACCCGCGTGTACATCAGTTTCCGCTTCTAAAACGATAAAAAAAGCCCCGACTTTCAGAAACCGGAGCTTTGATATATAAGGGCGCATCGTAATGAACGATGCGCCCTCTTTTTTGTTATGGAGAATTTGGGGAGATTTCCCTTGCCTTTCTTAGTCTTTTTCTTCCTTTTCCATCCCTTCCCCCTTCGTTTTCCTGCCCTTTCCCCTCCCCTCAGACAGGCAAAAATGTTTATCCTTGTTTTTAGTAACGAGTCATCTACTACTTTTTGACGTTAATGACTCGTAAGTGAATCGGAGATGACTCGTAGATGATAGTCGGAAGGGAGGGGGAAAGGTGCTGAACATGAGGGAGAAAGGAGGGGTGATGAATGTTGGGCTGATTATTTGATTTTCAACCCCGGTATCAGCGGCTTCACATCCACCAGTTCCAGCTCCTTCACCATCGAGAGAGTACCTTGCTTATATTTCTGAAAGTGAGGTGTTTTCAGATGATTTTCGTATGCGGCACGGTCGGCATAGATTTCGAGGATGGTCACCTTGTGCGGCGCATCCTTCTCGGCAGTGGCATAGAGCGCCAACACGCCCGGCTCCAACCGTATCGAGGCTTCGATTTCCTTTTTCAAAAAGGCATTGTAGGTATCCAACTGAGCCGGGTCGACGGTAATCTTTGACAGGCGCACCAAGTTATTCTCGGCAGGAACAGGCTTGGCATATTCCTCTTTGATGATGCGCAACGCCTTGATAGCGGCGGGGAAGCCGATGTAGGGCAGGCACTGGATGACGGCGGCGGTCAGGGTTTCGGGCGAGTTGCCGGCGTTGATGTTTCCGTGATAATGCGAATGGAGCTGGCTCTCGGCTTCCAAGGTGGTCAGTACGCAATAGCCCAACAGCTCGCGCGTCTGCAAGTCGAGTGCGTCGCGGCTGTAGATGTCGCCGAAGAAATAATCCGTGAGGAACTGCTCCACGTCCTTGCCCATG
>CALUKF010000088.1 GCA_944321145.1 uncultured Odoribacter sp.
CAAGCCGGTTTCGAAAGTATTTATTCCAGCCTTTACTCTATCATTGCTGCTGCTAACTTGGTGCTGGAACAAATTGATGGCAAGCGAAACGTATTTGAGCAGCGAATGTATGAAATTATTAAGGGTGAGGCTCTTGCCATGCGAGCATTTTGTCATTTTGATTTATTAAGATTATTTGGTCCGATGCCGACTAAAACGGACGGTTCACGTATTTTGCCTTATGTCACGACAGTAGGTATCGATTACCATGAACACCATACCTACGAAACGTACACTGCCCTTTTGGAGGCTGATTTATTGCAGGCGGACAGTTTGCTGAAAGCTGTGGACCCAGTAATTCCTTCCATCGCGTTAGAGCGGGAGGAGACAGAAGAGGAACTCTCTGTTTCGGGAGAGGATTTTTTACAGGAACGCCAAATACGTTTTAATTATTATGCTGTTAAAGGCCTGGAAGCAAGGTTCTACCTCTGGTTGGGCGGCGCGGACAACAAAGCCAAGGCATACGCCTGCGCCAAAGAAATCATCGATGCAGTAGATGAAGATGGAGCAAACGTGTTCTCCTTAGGAACTACAAGCGACATTAGTGTCGGAAACTACTCCTTCACTTCAGAGCACATTTTAGCCATTTATGAATATGATTTAGGTGAGATGTCAGATGAGCTCTTCGCAGAAAGTTCCCCATTTTCCAAGGCAAGAAACTTGGTGACTTCCGATTTGTTTACTGCCGGGACTACGGATATCCGCCTTCAGTTATGGGCAGAATTCACTGCAGGAAACGGTTCTAAAAGCTACACCATCCAGAAATTCAAGCAACCAGCAGTAACCAGCACAGGAGTTACTGCTTTCTCTGGAACAAATCAATTGCCACTCATCCGGTTGTCAGAGATGTATTTTATAGCCATGGAATGCGGCACGCTGGCAGAAGCCAACGAACTGTATGAAGCGTTCTGCCTCGCCCGGGATATTCCTTTGGTAGAAATCACCAATGAAAACCAATTGGAAAACATTTTAATCGATGAGTACAATAAAGAATTTTACGGCGAAGGACAAGCATTCTATGCATTCAAACGCTTGGCTGTGGAAGACATCCTTTGGGCTCAAGATCCTGGAAACGAGGAAAGCTATGTGGTACCTCTCCCCTTAAACGAAGTCAGTTATAACAACTAATTTTATAAGACAATGAAATCAATTTTATATTTACCGACACTTATGCTTCTGGCAGGGCTTTCTTCCTGTCAAGAAGCAGAATACATGCTGTTCAACGAAGCAGCAAGGGTGCAAATGGATGAAAGTGAGGAAATCAAAGCTGATTTCTACTATATGGATGAATCCATCCAACGGGATACGGTTTATTTAAGCATCCATACGATAGGCGACCCGGAAAACCGTCCCCGCCGGGTCATGCTACAACAGATTACAGAATATGACATTGAATACCAATATGACAACAAAGGCAACCTTGTGGATTCCGTCGTTACAGAAAAACCCAATAAAGCCGTTCCCGGCGTACATTATGTGCCAATGGATGATCCGGAAATGGAAAATTTATTGTATGTCCAACCGGATTCTGTTACATTGGAAGTGCCCGTCATTCTACTGAGAGATGCTTCACTGCAAGAGGAAGAATATCGGCTCTGCCTGGAATTGGTAGCGACAGAGGATTTCCTATTGGGCGAACACGAACATTTGTCCGGCACCATTACCATGGCAGACAAATTGAGCAAACCCAGTTTTTGGACTTCAAGTGTCGAGCGATATTATTTTGGCGCATACAGCGAACGGAAACATGAGTTCATGTACGAAGTCGCAGGCGAACCCATCAATGATGAATGGTACGACCGCCTTAGCCAAGACTATGCGGAACAGACTTATTTTACCAATAAGTTCAAAAACGCATTGGACGAATATAACAACGATCCGGACAATATCGCCCAAGGCTTGGCACCCATGCGAGAAGACCCCAACGATCCCAATAGCGCGTTGATTGTATTCCCTTAACCTAATGTTGCATTTTAAATTCATGAATTATGAAAATAAAAAATACTATTTGCTTATTACTGCTCCTTGCCGGTATCAGCAGTTGTTACAAGGACAAGGGCAATTATGATTACAGTGAATTGCTTGAAATCACCATTGACAGCATCCAAGAATCATACGGTTCGTACGCCTTGATTGACACGTTGAGAATCCGGCCGAAAATTTCTCCGGAAAACTTGGAATATGACTATTGGTGGGGTGTTTACGAAACAAATGTGCAAGGATATGCGCCTCAATTGGACACGCTGTATTACACCCGCGACTTGGAAATGCCTATGACGCTGAGCCCCGGTACCTATAGTTTGGTTTTTTGCGCCAAGGAAAAATCAACCGGCGTTGCCGGATTAACCAGGGCTTCCCTGACGGTCGTTACAACGTTAAGCGAAGGCTGGTATGTCCTGCGTTCACAAAACGGATATACCGATTTAGACCTATTCACCGGAAACAATAAGATTGAAAATGTCATTGCCACCAACAACGAGGGCAGGCAATTGAAGGGAGAGGCGACAGCCCTTTCCCATCTTTCCGCTTACAAGTCTTGGGATGAAGCCAATTCCCGGTATGTAAACACCAATACGCTTTTCGCCTTGTCAAATGAAGACATGGTTGCCCTCAGGGTCAATGAGGGCACGATTATCCGATCATTTGAGGACTTGTTTTACAATACGCCGGATGTAGCCGCTCCCCAAGACATTTATGGAGGGAGTACTAACCTTTATATGATGAATAACGGAAAGATGTATACCATTTACAACATGAGCAGCAACAGCGGACGTTTTGGAGAACCCAAAGGTGGGGATTACAAATTGTCGCCTTACCGGGTGCACAACGGAATCCGCTATCCCTTGCTGTATGACGAGAACAGTTGCTCATTCTGTTCGGCTGACACGTGGGACAACCTCATGTTGCCGCTCAAGGACGAGGGACCAGTGGATTCCATTCCATTGCCTCCAGTGAACAACATGGATGCCGACTTGCTGTTCATGGGACCCACATCCAGCAATTGTGCTTATGCCTTGATGAAAAAGAAACAGGAAGACCTTTATCTTCTCTTCAATCTGAATGCCGATTGCTATACGCCATACAACAATCCCATCCAGACTTGGGACACGCTTGACAACAGCTTAGGACTCCTTCAGGCTGACCGCTGGGCAACAAATACTGCCAACCACATCATTTATTATGCAATAGGCAATACGATTTATTCCTGCAATGTGGATGGCGGTTATCAGGAAAGGGTTCAACAGACTTTGCCTGCAGGTGAGGAAATCACTTATATGCGCCATTTGACCTATAGCGTATATAATGATCCGAGTGTCGGATTTGACTATATGGCTGTCGCCTCATTTGACGAATCAAATTACAAAGTGTATTTCTTTGAACTTCAGGCAGGAAATCTACAAAACGACCCGGAAATCCTGGAAGGCGAAGGGAAGGTTGGAGCATTGATGTATGTTAATGGAACCGGAGGAACATCATTACGTTAAACACACAAAAATAACAAAACATGAAAACATTCATTATTACCTTATTGACATTTATCACCCTATCGGGTTATGCACAGAAATACACAAGCATACAGGGGAAAGTGAAAAACGACAACATGAAAACCGTCACGCTTTATAAAGCTGTTGATGGAAATATCCAAAAACAAGCAGAAACTCAGGTCGGCGAGGATGGAAGCTACGGTTTCCTCCTTGCACCGGAAGCTCCCGGATTTTACGCCATCGGCGAAGAGAGGATGAATTTCATCCTCTACCTCAAAGGCGGCGAGGAAGTCAATATTGATTTGCTAGAAAACAAAGCGGAACTCAACGGCAAAAACACCAAGGAAAACAAAGCGTTGTACAAGTGGGAAGATTATGCCGCCAATATCCGCCTGAAATCAGTCTTTTTTGAAAGGACAATGAGTAACTACGAGGATTTCTTTCCGGAGTTCGAGACGTTCCTCGCCGGCAGGGATGAACTGAAAAAAAAATTAAAAAGCGGCAACAAGGAATTTGATGCCACACTCCAAAAATTGGTGGATTATGAAACGGACTTTTTTGCAATCATATTCCTGCATACTCCCCGCACAAAGCATCCGGAACGCTCCATGTGGCCGGAATATTACAGCCACATCGTGTCCGACGAGAAGTTTACAAATGATGAAGTGTTGCAATTTCCTTACGGAGTAAGAATGCTGGGAAGCTATTGCCAATTTGCACAAAGCCTGTCACCTAAAGAAGGAGTTGACTATACGGATGCCAACCTTGTTTATTTACATAACGACCGATTAAAAGGGGAATACGTAGTCAATCGTGAATTTCAACGGTATAAATCTTATGACCAATATTTAACTGCCATGGAAAAATATGGGAAATACCTTGTTACCCCTTCTTTGAAAGAAAGGGCTGAAGCTGTCGGGACGAAACTTTACGACACTCGAGCCGGAGGTATTGCCGCTGATTTTACGTATCCGGACGTGAATGGTAAAATGGTATCACTTTCAGATTTCAAAGGCAAAGTGGTATTAGTAGATGTCTGGGCAACTTGGTGCGGTCCCTGCCGGGGAGAAATTCCGCATCTGAAAAAGCTGGAAGAAGAAATGCACGGAACGGATGTGGTTTTCATCGGCGTATCAGTAGATGAGGCAAAAGACAAGCAAAAATGGCTGGATTTTGTCGAAAAAGAAGGGTTGAAAGGAGTTCAGCTTTTGGCAAGCGGCTGGAGCAAAATCACCAAGGATTACAAAATTAACGGCATTCCCCGCTTTATGGTTTTCGACCGCAACGGCAACATTGTTTCCGTTGATGCCCCTCGACCTTCCAATCCGGCATTGAAAAAAATGTTGGAGGCGGAATTGGCAAAGTAAGTAATTTAACCGGATTAGCGGATGAAAATATCATCCGCTAATCCTTCTAAAAACTATGTTATGAAAAGGATTTTATTATGCATTGTATTTAGTTGCCTATTCACAGGAATGGCTTCTGCACAATTTGGTGGTGCAAAACCAACATCTAAAGAAGATTTAGCATTAATGTGGATAGACGATTGCATTGAAAATATTGATAGCCTTAGCGAAAAGCAATTAAAAAAACTCATTGAGATTGAAATCAACATTGACAAAGAGTTGCACCACTTCAATATCGTCCCTCCCGGAAAGAAACGAGTGGAGCAATTATTAAGCGTGTGTTTATTAGAAGAAAAATTATTTCCAAGTGTTTTGTCAGAAAAACAGATGAAGCAATACATCGAAGCCAGGAAAAAATTTAAAGAAAAATTGATTGCAGCTTTGCAGAGCAAAAATCAAAAGAAAAACGAGAAAAATCATAAGAAGAAAAACAATCCATAAAATCAAAAACTATGAAAAAGAAAATATTTACACTGGTGACATTAATAACAATTGTTCCGGCACTATTAAGTGGGAAACGGCAAAGCATAGATGATTGGTGGAATTTTTACCCTGCCGTATCTGGAACATACCATTGTTATGATTTTGAAACAGGAGAACTAATCCCAGATCGATTTGTTATGGTTTATGTTGACGGTGAAGAAAAATCTATCGAATTCTATGATTGTGCACCGGGATTGTATTTTTCCTGCACAGCGAAAACCTGCTTAAAACTCAACGATGAGGGTATGTGTAGCCACGTAAAAGATTTAGGCTTGAACGAATAAAAGAAACCCATTACAAAATTTGCCGAAATGAAAAGGATTTTATTATGCATCGTATTTAGTTGCCTATTGGCAGGAGCTGCTTCTGCACAATTGGGAATTAAACCCTCATCAGATGAAGATCTTGCCACAGAATGGCTGGCACCTTATATAGGGAAAGTAGATAGTGTGAGCGGAGAACAATTGAAAAAATTGGTGGAGTTGGAAATAAAAATTGACAAAGAATTCCGTCATCTCCACCTAACTTATACTTCAGAAAAAGTATTGATAGAAAAATTATTAGGTGTTTTTGCATTGGAAGAAAAGTTGTTTCCTTCGGTTTTGTCAGAAAAACAGATGAAGCAATATTTGGC
>CALUKF010000089.1 GCA_944321145.1 uncultured Odoribacter sp.
AGATAGGTTGCAGGTGTACAGTCGGCGACGGCATAGCCGAGCAATACTAATTCCCCGAATGTTTGCTTGAGTGTTCGGTTTTATGTTGCGCATCTTTCCGGATGTTCAAAATGGCGAGGTAGCTCAGCTGGTTAGAGCGCATGATTCATAATCATGAGGTCGGCGGTTCAAGCCCGCCTCTCGCTACGAATTACAAAGACAAGAGTGTCTAAGGTACGTAATTGAAAAATATTAAAAGGTGTCTATAACGAAGGGGATCCACCTCTATCCATTCCGAACAGAGCAGTTAAGCCCTTGAGTGCCGATGGTACTGCAGAAATGTGGGAGAGTAGGTCGATGCCGAATTTAAAAAAGTCCTGTGCAAACGGGGCTTTTTTTATTTTACTTTGTTACTTTTGTACTGCCCTTTTGCCGTTTCAGGAAAAGGAAAATACAAATAGTGATATGGAAAATCAACCGTTAGCAGAAAGATTGAGGCCGAAAACCTTAGATGATTATATCGGGCAGCAGCATTTGGTGGGAAAGGGTAAAGTGTTGCGAAAAATGATAGAGTCCGGAGTGGTGTCTTCTTTTATTTTGTGGGGACCGCCGGGAGTCGGGAAGACGACTTTGGCAATGATTATAGCTGAACAATTGCATCGTCCTTTTTATGTATTGAGTGCAGTCAGTTCCGGTGTCAAAGAAGTGCGCGAAGTCATACAGAAAGCGGAAAGCCAGCGTTTTTTCAACACTCCTAATCCGATTCTTTTTATTGATGAAATCCATCGTTTCTCGAAGGCGCAGCAGGATTCTCTGTTAGCAGCCGTGGAGAAGGGGACGGTGACACTGATTGGTGCGACGACTGAAAATCCTTCTTTTGAAGTGATATCGCCTTTGTTGTCGCGTTGTCAGGTATATGTCCTGAAATCTTTGGAAAAGGCGGATTTGGAGCATTTGGTTGATGTGGCGGTTGCGAAGGATTTCTATTTGAAAGAGAAAAACATCTCTGTGCGCGAGAAAGAGGCGCTCATTTCCTTTAGCGGTGGCGATGCTCGGAAGCTGTTGAATATACTGGAATTGGTAGTCAACGCACAATCCGGCGGGGAAATTGTCATTGACAATGAGACAGTGCGTAAAGAATTGCAGGAAAATCCTTTGATGTACGACAAGGACGGGGAGCAGCATTACGATATTATTTCTGCGATGATTAAATCCATTCGAGGTAGCGATCCGAATGCTGCTTTATATTACATGGCTCGTATGTTGGAGGGGGGCGAAGACCCGAAATTCATTGCCCGCCGCCTTTTGATATTGGCATCGGAGGATATCGGGCTTGCCAATCCGAATGCCATGTTGCTTGCCAACGCCTGTTTTGACATTGTGCATAAAATCGGCATGCCTGAAGCACGGATTCCCTTGTCCGAGTGTGCGATTTATTTGGCGACTTCCCCGAAGAGCAATTCTGCCTATCTGGCAATAGATGCGGCGATGGCATTGGTGCGTAAAACCGGCAATGTGCAGGTGCCCTTGTATTTGCGCAATGCTCCGACCAAGTTGATGAAAGAACTGAACTACGGCAAAGATTATAAATATGCCCATGATTACCCTGGGCATTTTGTTGAAATGGAATTTATGCCTGCCGAATTGAAAGACGCCTTTTTCTACGAACCGCAAGAAAATGCGGCGGAGTTGAAAATTGCCGAACGGCTGAAAGGCTGGTGGAAAAAATATCGGAAATAGCACACCCCCTGAAAGCGGGCATAGCTCCCTTCGTTGGAGGGGCTTAGAGCGCCAATTCCACTACGGTGATGCCGGCTCCGCCGAGTTGCACTTGCTCGTCATGGTAGGACGCTACCAGCGGATTGGTGCTGAGGTATTGGCGTATCAATTGCCGGAGAGCCCCCGTCCCTGTGCCGTGCAGCAAACGCACTTCTTTGTAATTGAGCATGGCAGCTTCGTCCAGAAACGTGATGACCCGTTGCAAGGCTTCTTCGCCACGCATGCCTCGCAGGTCGATTTCCGCCTTGAACGCAAGCCTTTTCCGGCTGATGTTTTCTTGGATATTGCTATAGGATGCTTGGGGTTGAGGGCGTGCTGCTTTCTTGGCTTGCGTGGCTGACGCCTTCTCCAGCTGGTCGGTCTTTACGGTGGTGCTCAGGTTGCCGAGGGCGATAAGCGCACTCTTGCCGTTGATTTCCAGAATCTCTCCGATGGCTCCATTGGCGAGGCGCACATAATCGCCTTTCCGCAAAGCAGTTTCATTCGGGGAGGGTACTGCCTCTTGTGCGGCGGGCTCCTTTTTCCGGTTGCGTTTCCGTTTCTCCCGTTCCTGCAATTTTTCCATCTTTCGGCGTATCCGCTCGTCTTCGCGTTCCTGTTCCTCGCTGAGCAGGCGTTGCCTTTCCGTCTCCAGTGCCAGCCGTGCCTGGCGGGTTTTCTCCTTTTCCGCCTGATTTTCCTTGATGGCACGGATGGTGTTTTCGATGGTTTTGTTGGCAGTGGCGAGCAGTTCGCCGGCTTTCTGTTGGGCTTCGTGGATGACCTCTTTCCGGATGCGCGATGTCTCGTCGAGTTCCTTGTGGTACTTTTCAATCAGTTCGTCCAACCGCTTTTCGTTCTCGTGAATCTTGCGCCTCTTTTCTTCCCAATACCGCTTGTCACGGGCAATATCCTTCAGGTGCCTGTCGTAATTGATATGGTCTTCGCCGATTTTTGAGGCGGCGTCTTCCAAAATCTCTTTGGGCAGCCCGATTTTCTTGGCAATTTCAAAAGCGAACGACGAACCCGGTTTGCCGATGCGCAGTTCGAAAAGCGGCGTCATGCGGTGGCTGTCATAGAGCATTGCTCCGTTCACGATGCCCGGTGTCTCGGCAGCCAGGTGCTTCAGGTTCGTGTAGTGGGTTGTGATGACGCCCTTCACCTTTGCACGGTTCAATGCGCTCAGGATGGCTTCGGCGATTGCCCCGCCCAGCATAGGCTCCGTGCCTGTCCCGAATTCGTCGATGAGCACCAGGCTGTCCTCCGTGCCGTAGCGCAGGAAATTCTTCATGTTCAGCAAGTGCGAACTATAGGTGCTCAAGTCGTTCTCGATGGATTGTTCGTCGCCGATGTCTATCAGGATTTTGCCGAAAATGCCAAACCGGCTGCCCTCGCCTGCCGGTACAGGCAGCCCGCATTGGAACATATACTGCAACAGCCCTACCGTTTGCAGGCACACCGACTTGCCCCCGGCATTGGGTCCTGAAATCAGCACAATGCGCTGCTCCTCGTTGATTTCAATGCGCAGCGGTACCAAATCCTTCCCCGCCTGCCGCAGGTTCAGCCACAGGAGCGGGTGCCGTGCGTCGTGCCACAGGATTTCCGCCCGTTCCGACATCTCCGGCAAGATGGCGCCAATCGACGCGGAGAACGCCGCTTTCCCCCGAACGAAGTCGATAAACGCCAGAAAATCATACCCCGGCAGCAGGTCATCGACGTAGGGGCGCACCTCCTCTGCGAATTTTCGCAGGATGCGCACAATCTCGCGTTTTTCCTCCAGCTCCAGCTCGCGGATTTCGTTGTTGGTTTCCACGATTTCCGCAGGCTCGATATACGACGTCTTGCCCGTGGCGGACTCGTCGTGCACGATGCCGTTGATTTTCCGTTTGTAAGCCGAGGGCACGGGAATCACCATCCGCCCGTCGCGTATGGCAATGGAGCTGTCCTTGTCTGCCCAGCCCTCCGCCTGCGCCTGTTGCAGGAGGCTCTGCATGCGCTTCGAGATGCCTGCCTGTTTGCGTTGCAGGCGGTGGCGGATGTCACCCAATTCTGCCGACGCGCTGTCCTTCACCGTGCCGTGCTTCGACACGATGGCTTCCAGCCGCTGCTGGATATAGGGAAAGAGCTTCACGCTCCCCGCCCGTTCCACGAGCAGGGGATAGCGTCCCTCCTTGCCTTTGAAAAAACGCACAATGGCGGCAATCGACTCCAGCGAATTTTTGAGCGCGACCATTTCGGCGACTTCCAGGAACAGCCCCTCCACCCGTATCTTTTGCAGAAATGGGCGGGCGTCCTTGAAATGGTCGCCGGGAAACGCTTCCCCCTCTTGCAGGATGGACATGAACTCGCCCGTTTCCGCCAGTTCCCGGCGGATTTCCTCGCCCCCGGCCTTGAATGCCATGGCGTCCACGAGCGTCCTGCCCATCTCGCTCAGGCAATAACCTTTGATCAACGCTCTGATTTTGTCGAATTTTATCTTGCTTTCGAAATTTTCCGGATAAACCATTTGTGCTCTGTTTTTACGGCGGCAAAGTTAAGCATATTTCTCTTACGGTGTGACATTCCCTTTGATGCGCAGTTCCGTTTCCGGCTGGCGGGGGTCGTTGGTGATGACTGTCACCGTTTTATACTGCCGTCCCGATTTCCCGGCGGAATCAAAGGTCACCCGTATCGTGGCGGATTCCCCCGGAGCGACCACCTTTTTGCCCAGCGTAACGGCGGCACAGCCGCAACTGGTCTTCGTCGCCCGGATGAAGAGCGGGCGTTTGCCCGTGTTGGTCAGCGTGAAATGGCAGTCGGCTTTCGTCCCCTTGCGGATGTCCCCGAAACTCTCCTCCTTCGTCTTGAACGAGGCTGCGGGCGCTTCCGCCAGGTCTGCCTCGCTCAACCGGCTGAAATCCTCTGCAATGGTGGCGGTGAGGGTGAGCCGGTTGCGCAGGTCGCGTTTGCCGTCGATGAGCAGCAGCACGCTCTCGTAGCAATAGCCGTAGTCCCCCTTGGCGTTGGCGTCGTAGGTGAGCACCAGCATCCCCCGTTCGCCGGGCTTGACCGTGGCGGGCATGAACTTCGCCTGCAAATGGGCGGGCATCGGGGGAGTCGAGAGGGTGACTGTTTCCTGCCGCGTGTTGAGGTAATAGACGGTGTCCGTCACCGTCTGCCACGTGTACACCTTTCCGAAGTTGATGTTCGAACGCTTGAACTTGATGCCCCCGACCGTATAATTATAGAGCAACGCCGGTTTCTCCGGATTGTCCACGAGATTGCCTTCCACCTTCAGTTCGAGGCGGTTTTCCCGTGCGTTGGAATACACCATGATTTTGTAACTGAATGTCTCCGGCAGCCGTGCGGGGGTGAACGTCACCCGGATGCTCCCGCTTTTGCCCGGCAGCAGCGGCTCGCGCGACCATTCGGCTTCGAACAGGTAGCTCATCGGGCTGACACGGGTGATGATGACGGGGCGGTCGCCCGTATTCCGGAGGGTAAATGTCTCCGTGCGGGGTTCGTCGTCCGCCATCAAATCCTTCAGCGCCAGCACGGCGCTCTCCGTTTCCAACACTCCTTGCGCATAGCCTCCTGCGCAACAGATGCATGCAATGAGAATAATGAATAACCTTTTGCCCATGTTTTTTCCTTTTTGCGGCTTCCGGCGGATGTCCCGCCGGGTGTAGCCTTTGGGCAAAGATAGCCACTTGTTTTCTTATTTTCAAGGGTGGGGCGTGTTTTTGTGTGTCGGCAGAGTCAAACAGCAAGTGCAATATTAGGAAATTAATTTGAAGAACTCCCTTTT
>CALUKF010000090.1 GCA_944321145.1 uncultured Odoribacter sp.
ATCAAACAACGCAAAACCACATCCATCGTCTTCCGTTCCTCCCAATGATGGAAATCAGACCACAAAAAAGGCACCATATACGCCAGCAAACCACATAACACCAACAACTGTATCGCCTTCCACCATTTACGCGCACGGGCAAAGCGTCCCCGCTCTTCCGGTGGAGCCTGTTGTTCCCGCTCCTGCAATTCGGCATACCGGGCTTTCACTCGCCACCCCAACAACAAAACAAATACGACAAATGCCGCCAAAATCAATGTATCTCCGTTCATATTTTCTAATATTTAATGCTTCCACTTCTCAATTTAAGGGTCTACGTCGTAAATCACCCGCAACGCCCCGTAAGCCTTATTCCGTTTCAATGCCTCGCATTGCTCCTTTAACAACGTTTTCATCGCTGCGCAAGAAGCCGATGCCTCGATTTTCAAAAGTAAAATCAATCGGTTGACATCCCCGATTTTACTGACCTCAGGTACTGCCGGACCACACACTCTTCCCCCCAACACCCCTCGCAACTGCCCTGCCAATTCATTGGCCGCATTCCGCAATGCAACCACTTCCTTGTGTCGCAATTCCACTTGCACCAATCTCCCGAAAGGCGGATAACCAAACAACTTGCGTTCTTCCGCCAGACAATCATAAAATCGGCGGTAATCCCCCCGCAACAACATCTCATACACCCGGTTGCGCACATTGGCAGCTTGAATGACCACCTTCCCCTGTTCCCCCTTGCGTCCGCTCCGTCCGCTCACCTGCAACAACATGCAATACGCCCGTTCCTCCGCCCGGAAATCCGGAAAATTCACCATGCTGTCAGCATCAATGACCCCCACCAACTTCACATGCTCAAAATCCAATCCCTTGGTCACCATCTGCGTCCCAATCAGCACATCGATTTCCTGAACCTCAAAATCATCCATAATCCGCCGGAACCGCCGCTTGCTCCCTGCCACATCCAAATCCAGCCGCCCCACCTTGCAATCCGGAAAAAGCTGCTCCACCTCTTCCTCTACCCGCTCCGTTCCCGGCGTCCGCTCCCGGTAATGACCTACCCCGCAGTCCGTACACGTCGCTGGCATCGGCTCCACTGCCCCGCAATACCGGCACACCAACACATTTCGCTGCTTATAATAAGTCAGGCTCACGTCGCAATGCCGGCACTTCGGTATCGTCCCGCAATGATCACATTGCACGTATGAAGAATACCCCCTCCGGTTTTGAAACAAGATGACTTGCTGCTTCTCCTCCAGCACCCGCCGCATCTCCTCCACCAATAGCGGCGAAAGGCTGCCCTTCATCAACTTTTTGCGCCGGTATTCTTTCACGTCTGCCAACAGCAATGCCGGCATTTCCACACCCCCATAACGCGCATTCAATTCCACCAGGCCATATTTCCCTGCCAGTGCATGCCGGTAAGACTCAAACGAAGGTGTCGCCGACCCCAGTAAGACCTTTGCCCCTGTCATCCTTGCCAACATAATCGCTGCATCCCGTCCGTTATAGCGCGGTGCAGGTTCTTTTTGTTTATACGAAGCGTCGTGCTCCTCGTCCACAATCACCAACCCCAGCTTTTGAAACGGCAGGAATACCGACGAACGTACTCCCAATATCAACCCGAAAGGCTCGTCGCTGCATTGCTTCCGCCACAATTCTGCCCGCATCTGTTCCGACATGCCCGAATGGTACACCCCGACCCGTGCTCCAAACGCCCGCTCCAAACGCCGCACAATCTGCAACGTCAGGGCAATTTCCGGCACCATGTACAACACCTGCTTCCCCTGCTCCAGGCACTCCTGTATCAAATGAATGTAAATCTCTGTTTTCCCCGAAGAAGTCACCCCCCGAAGCAACACGCAGTCCTTCGTTTCATAAAAATGCCGAATGCTCTCTAACCCTGCAGCTTGTTTTTCAGACAAAACGCTCAGCCTCCCCACCTCCACCTTTCGCGCCAAGCGGCTTATTGCCCGTTCTTCCACTCGTAAAATACCTTTCTCACACAAACCTTTCAATGCTGCTGCCGACACGCCATATTCCTTCAGAAAAGCACCCCGCTCCGCCTCTGCCTGCCCCTGCTCAATCCATGCGCAAAGTAATTTATATTGTGCCGGCGCACGTTTCAAGGCATCCAACCAATGCCCCAATTCCTCGTCCGTAAACTCCCGTGCCCAAGCAATCACCGCCACATTCTTCTCGCGGAACAATTCGCTCTCCGGTTCCCGGAACACTGCCGGCAACGCTGCTTTCATCACCTCTCCCGGTGTCGTCATATAATAATCCCCCACCCATTGCAGAAAACGCACATGGACAGGAGATAATTTTACACCCTCCTCCACCACACCCTCCAGCATCCTCACTGTATATCCCTCCGGTTTCTCCCCATGCACCCGCACCACCAACGCCGTATAACGCCGATTGCCTGCAAATGCCGCCAACACCAAAGTCCCCGCCTCCACCTTGTTCTTCAAGGTGTCAGGCACGGCATAGGTAAACAAACCTTCCACCGCAAGGGGCACTATGACATCGGCATAACGCATCTATCAGGCAAAAAAAACGGCAATCTCCCGCTATTATACCGAAAGGATTCTCACCAAAGGCAACAATCCCGGATTCAAATTCTTCGTATGCTTTATCGTCTTGTTGAAAGGCACATGCACTATCTCCTTGTTCATGATGCCCAACATGATGCTCTTCTGGTCGTCCATCAGCGCATCCACGGCAGCGGCACCCAGCTGGCTTGCCAGCACGCGGTCAAACTGTGAAGGTGAACCGCCCCGCTGGATATGTCCCAACACCGACACCCGGATATCATACTCCGGATGCTTCTGTGCCACCTTCTCCGCTATGCTGTACGCGCCTCCCGACTTCTCTCCCTCAGCGACAATCACGATTCCGCTTGAATTTTTCGGATTATAATCCCGTTCGATGAAATGCTCCAAGTCCGTCAAATCCGTCTCGATTTCCGGCACCAACACAGCTTCCGCCCCCGTCGCAATCGCCGTCCGAAGTGCGATAAAACCTGCATCCCTTCCCATCACCTCTACAAAAAACAAGCGGTTGTGCGCACTCGCCGTATCCTTAATTTTGTCCACCGCCTCCACCGCCGTATTCACTGCCGTATCGTAACCAATGGTCGAATCCGTCCCATAAAGGTCATTGTCAATCGTCCCGGGCACTCCCACTACGGGTATATCATGCTCTTGGACAAAATATTTCGCACCCGTAAACGAACCGTCTCCGCCGATAACCACCAGCGCGTCAATGCCCCGTTCACGCAACTGCGCTGCCGCTTTTGCCCGTCCTTCCGGTGTCCGGAACTCTTGGCTGCGGGCAGACTTCAGGATGGTACCCCCACGTTGCAGGATATTGCTTACGTCAAACCTGCCCAGCTGTTTGATATCCCCCTCAATCATCCCCTGATAGCCATTATATATGCCAAACGCCTCACAATCATTATACAGCGAAGCCCGGACAACTGCCCGGATAGCCGCATTCATGCCGGGTGCGTCTCCCCCGGACGTCAATACTCCAATTCTTTTTATTTGTCCCATAATCTCAATATTGTAGTAAAAATTATTGTGTTTCTATTTGATGTTGAATATTTTCCATAATCCACCGCGGCGTCGAAGTCGCCCCGCTGATGCCTACACTCTCCGCCCCCGCTGTCATGCCAGCCGTCACATCCTCTGCCCCGCGGACAAAATAACTTCGGGGATTTGCTTCCCGGCAAACGGCAAACAACTGCCGCCCATTGGAACTCTTCTCTCCGCTCACAAAAATCACCACATCATGCCTCCCCGCAAACTCCCTCAACTGTGGTATCCGGTTCGCCACCTTCCGGCAAATCGTGTCATGCACCTCCACCTCCTCCTTGCACCGCTCACGCAGAGCCTCTGCAATCCGCCGGAATCCCTCCAAGCTCTTCGTCGTCTGCGAAAACAGCACCGTTTTCCGCCCCCCGTCCACCTGCTCCAAATCCTCCTCATCTTCCACCACAATCGCCTCCCCATTCGTCTGTCCTACCAACCCGACCACTTCCGCATGTCCCCGCTTCCCGTAAATAACCACCTGCCCCCCTATAGCCTTCACCCGCTCGTATGCCTCCCGGATTTGTCCCTGCAAATGAAGTACTACCGGACAAGACGCATCTATCACCTCCACCCCGTTCCGCCTCGCCGTTTCATACGATGCAGGAGGCTCCCCATGCGCCCGGAACAACACCCGGCAATCCCGCAATCCCGCAAACACCTCATGGTCTATCGTTCGCAACCCCTGCTGCTCCAACCGCTCCACTTCCAGGCTGTTGTGTACAATATCCCCGATGCAATACAATTCCCCCCGTGCCAACTCCTGCTCTGCCTTCCGGATGGCATTCACCACCCCGAAACAAAACCCCGAATGCTCGTCAATCTCCACCCTCATAGCTCAATTCTTTGCTTGTTCCACACTCCTCCCGCACCGCTCTTCAATCACCCTCACCATCCATTCTACCTCCTCGTCCACCGTCATCGTGCTGTTGTCCACCACCACCGCGTCAGCCGCCTGCACCAGCGGACTCGCCTCCCGATGGCTGTCGATATAATCCCGTTTGCGCACATTCGCCTCCACCTCCTCATAACTCACTTTCATGCCCTTCGCTCGCAACTCCTCATACCGCCGCTTTGCTCTCACCTCCGGCGAAGCCGTCAAAAAAAACTTCACGTCTGCATCTGGAAAAACCACAGTCCCAATATCCCGTCCATCCAATATCACATCCCCCCGTCGTCCCATCTCCCGTTGCTGCTCCACAAGAAACGCCCGCACAAACCCCAATGCGGCAATCCCGCCCACTTGGTCTGCCACCTCCATTCCGCGAATCTCACGCTCCACATTTTCCCCGTTCAGATACGTCTCCGCACGCCCCTCTTTCCCCTCTCCCCGGAAAGCAATCTCCACCTGTGGCAAAATCCCACGCACCCGCTCCTCGTCAATCTGCCCTTCCGCATCAATTGCCCCTTGGCGCAATGCCGCCAGCGTCACCGCCCGGTACATCGCCCCAGTATCTATATACGTCAAGCCCAGCCGCCTTGCAATCCGCTTCGCGACCGTGCTTTTCCCTGTAGAAGAATATCCGTCAACAGCCACTATCATAGTCCTTATCATTTAAAACTAACACACGCAAAGATACAACAATTTTCGAACCCGCCTGCCCTTCCCCTGTTACAATTCCGCTAAAAATCCATGCAACCGATAGCACCCTGCCCCCTTCTTTCCTACAAGCAACAAAACGGCTTCTTCCGAAAAGCCCCGGCAACCGGAATATCAACCGGGAATTTCTTCCAACGCCGCCAATTCCCAAGCGCGGTACACCACGGCAATGCGGCACAAAGTGGTGTGCCCCTTGGCGGAAGCGTATTTGGCATCCGTGGCGTACTGCCGCAATTGCTCCCGGGCTTCCTCCAGCTTCGCTGCGACCTCCGCATCCGTCGCCTCGTGCTTCAAGTACTTAAACTCCA
>CALUKF010000091.1 GCA_944321145.1 uncultured Odoribacter sp.
TTACAATGATTGCGACGAGCAAAATTATGCAGGGGAATACAGGCGGCTGAAACTCTGGCGCACGGCGGACACGGTGGCGCAAATGCCGATTGCCGCTGCGGAAGCTCCGCTGAAAGCCTCTGCCATTTGGCAGACGTTTCGGGCATTGGAGCAGGTGGAGCGTCCGGCAATGGAATCCGGTTGGAAAAATTTCGTTTCAGCCATGAACCTTTCGTGGAAGACAGGCACGAGTTTTGGTTTTCGTGACGCTTGGGCGGTGGGGGTGAATCCGGAGTATGTCATTGGCGTGTGGGTGGGGAATGCCGATGGGGAAGGGCGTCCCGGGCTTGTCGGGGTGCGGGCGGCTGCGCCCATCCTGTTTGAGGTGGCGAGCCTGTTGCCCTGCCAGCGGCAATGGCATCCGCCGTTGGAGGAGATGAAACCTGCCGTTGTCTGCCGCCGGAGCGGCTATCGTGCTTCGATTTTTTGTGATGAAACCGACACTTTGGCTGTCTGCGCTGCCGGCATGCAGACTCCCTTGTGTCCTTTCCACCGATTGATAAATACTGATTTGACCGGCACGTGGCGCGTGACTTCCGATGTGGAACCTGTCAGCCGCATCCGGCAAGTGTCTTGGTTTGTGCTTCCGCCTGTGCAGGAATGGTATTATTGCCGTAGCCATTCGGACTACCGCAAGTTGCCGCCTTTCCGTCCGGATTGCCCGGTGCAGGAAACGGACGTCATGGAGATGGTTTACCCCCAGCGGGGCACACGGGTTTTTCTGCCTCGGGATTTTGGCGGCAAGCCGGGAAAGACGGTGTTTGAAGCCGTGCATCGCTCGTCCGATGCAGTGATTTATTGGCATGTGGACGGCACCTATTTAGGCATGACCCGCCGGGTGCATCAAATGGAATTGCACCTGCAGGAAGGATTGCATACGCTTTACTTGGTTGACGGGCAGGGAAATACGCTTCGACAGGCATTTCGTGTGGTCGGGCGAGAGAAGCCTTGAAATGGGAGTTGATTATCAGTCACTTTTGTGTAGAGGCGAAAAATTTTGCCCATCTGCCTTAAAATTTTGCCCAAACCGTTTTTGTTATAAGAAAAATGTATTACTTTTGCAGCCGTGAACGCCAATTTAGCTCAGCTGGTAGAGCAACGCATTCGTAATGCGTAGGTCGCGAGTTCAAGTCTCGCAATTGGCTCAGAGGATAAGGAACTTAGTTGATAAGTTCCTTATTTTTTATGCCTGCATTTCTGCATTTGGTTCCGTATTTACCCAAAGTGCTTGCATTGGTGCTGCCAATTTTTAAGCTGAGATACAAAAAAATCCTCCGGCATGCCGGAGGATTTTTCTTACTTATTCAGGCTATCCTTATTTCTTTGCCAATTCGAGCAAAATCTTCATGACTTCGATAGCACTCTTAGATACTTTCGTACCGGGACCGAATACGGCAACGGCACCTGCGTCGAACAGGAATTGGTAGTCTTGGTGAGGAATAACGCCACCCACATAAACGAGGATGTCCTCGCGTCCCAATTTCTTCAGTTCGTTGATGACGGCAGGAACCAATGTCTTGTGTCCGGCAGCCAGAGAGGAAACGCCCACGATGTGCACGTCGTTTTCAACAGCTTGTTTGGCAGTTTCTTCCGGTGTCTGGAACAAAGGTCCCATATCCACGTCGAATCCCATATCTGCAAAACCGGTTGCCACCACTTTGGCGCCACGGTCGTGACCATCTTGTCCCATCTTGGCAATCATGATACGCGGACGGCGTCCGGTTAGTTCTGCAAATTCATCGGTCATTGCTTTCGCTTTCTTGAAGTCCTCGTCTTCATCGGCGATACTTGAATATACTCCGCTCACGGTTCTGATTACTGCTTTATAACGTCCGACAACTTTTTCACATGCGTAAGAGATTTCACCCAGAGAAGCGCGTTTCTTGGCAGCATCTACAGCCAATTCCAAGAGGTTGCCCTCGCCGGTCTCGGCACAGCGGGTGATAGCATCCAATGCGGCTTCCACCTCTGCCTGGTTCCGGTTGGCACGCAACTCCTTCAGGCGGGCAATCTGAGCCTCGCGTACAGCCGTATTGTCAATCTCAAGAATATCAATCGGGTCTTCTTTGTCCAAACGGTATTTGTTTACGCCGACAATCGTCTGTTCGCCGCTGTCAATGCGAGCCTGCGTACGTGCGGCTGCTTCCTCGATGCGGAGTTTCGGCAGACCGGACTCGATGGCTGCTGCCATGCCGCCCAATTTCTCGATTTCCTGGATATGCTCCCATGCCCGGTGTACCAAGTCGTTGGTCAGGGATTCTACGTAGTAGGAACCTGCCCACGGGTCGATGGCACGGCAGATGGTAGATTCTTCCTGGATGTAAATCTGCGTGTTGCGTGCGATACGTGCTGAGAAGTCCGTCGGGAGGGCGATAGCCTCATCCAGCGCGTTGGTATGCAATGACTGGGTGTGTCCCAATGCGGCACCCATAGCCTCGATACAAGTACGTCCCACGTTGTTGAACGGGTCTTGCTCTGTGAGCGACCAGCCGGAAGTCTGCGAGTGAGTACGCAAAGCCAATGATTTCGGGTTCTTCGGGTTGAATTGTTTTACAATCTTTGCCCACAAGAGCCTGCCGGCACGCATTTTCGCAATTTCCATGAAGTGGTTCGTACCGATAGCCCAGAAGAAAGACAGGCGCGGCGCGAAAGCATCAATGTCCAAACCGGCTTTCACACCTGCACGCAGGTATTCCAGACCGTCTGCCAACGTATAAGCCAACTCGATGTCTGCCGTTGCGCCTGCTTCCTGCATGTGGTAGCCGGAGATGGAGATGGAGTTGAACTTGGGCATATACTTGGACGTATATTCGAAAATGTCGGCGATAATCTTCATAGAGAATTTAGGCGGATAAATATAGGTATTACGCACCATAAATTCTTTCAAAATATCGTTCTGGATGGTTCCTTGCAATTGTTCGAGCGTAGCTCCCTGTTCCAAACCTGCCACGATGTAGAATGCCAGAATCGGAAGCACGGCGCCGTTCATCGTCATGGATACAGACATCTTGTCCAGCGGAATCTGGTCGAACAAAATCTTCATGTCGAGGATTGAGTCCACAGCCACGCCGGCTTTGCCTACGTCGCCGATTACACGCGGGTGGTCAGAGTCATATCCGCGGTGCGTTGCCAAGTCGAACGCCACGGACAAACCTTTCTGTCCGGCAGCCAAGTTGCGGCGATAGAAAGCGTTGGATTCCTCTGCTGTAGAGAAACCTGCATATTGGCGGATAGTCCAAGGACGCAGGGGATACATGGCTGAGTACGGTCCACGCAGATAAGGCGGGATACCTGCCACATAGTCCAGATGCTCCATACCTTTCAAATCTTCGGCGGTATATACCGGTTTCACGGGAATCAACTCAGGGGTTGTCCAGTTTTTCGTGATATGGTTGGCTTTCTCCCATTCCTCGGCGGTCATGGAAGCTTTTTCGGAAGCCTTAATATTTATATCTTTAAAATTTGGTTTCATATCTTCAAGTCTCTATAATTAAATACCTAATTTAGCCTGATAAGCCTTCAGTTCTTCCAATACGTTGTTCTTCACGTGGATGTAATTCATCAAGCCTTTGCTTTCCAGCTCAGGACGGCTTTCCGGGTTGCCGGCTACGACTACCATTGCTTTGTCTTTCAATTTCTCGTAGGCTTCCGGTGCAAATCCTGCGTATTCATCATCGGAGCTGCACAATACCACGATGGCAGCCTTGTTGTCGAGGCATGCCTGAACGCCTTCGTCCACAGTCTTGAAACCATTGTTGTCTTTCACCTCAAATCCGGCGCAAGCGAAGAAGTTGCATGCAAATTGAGCACGTGCCTTCCGCATGGCGAGGTTGCCCATCGGGAACATATATACCACCGGACGTCCGTTCTTGGCAGCGTACTGGTCTGTTTTCAGGCGCAAAGCCTCGAAAGCAGCCGGTCCGCGGTATGCCTTCAGTGTCTCGATTTCTGCGTCTTCGGCAGTCTCGTCTTCCGGTTGGAAGATGCAGGCGCACATTTCGCGTTCAATCTTCTCGTTGAAGTTCGGGAACTGGTTCACGCCTACGAAATTCTCCTTGCGCTGTGCAATGGCGAGGTCGCGGGCTTGTGCCGTTGCTTTTACGGCTGCCTGTACGAATCCTTTCTTCAGGGCTTCCACATAACCGCCTTGTTCCTGTACCTCCAGGAAGAGTTTCCATGCAGCTTCGGCAATGCTTTCCGTCAATTCTTCAATGTAATAAGAACCGCCTGCTACGTCCACAATCTTCGCGAAGTGTGACTCCTCTTTCAGCAACAACTGCTGGTTGCGGGCAACGCGCTCTGCCAATTCCGTCGGATGGCATTCAAACGTGTCGTCAAACGGATGCACGGTGAACGAATCCACACCGCCCAATACGGCTGACATGGTTTCCGTCTGTGTGCGCAGCATATTCACGTTCGGGTCGTACACTGTCTTGTTCCATTCAGAAGTCTCTGCATGGATGTGCATCATGCACTTGCAGTCGCAGCTTGGGTTGTAAGCCTTCACGATGTGTGCCCACAAGTAACGGGCTGCACGCAATTTGGCAATTTCCATAAAGTACTTGGAACCCGTGCCGAAGTGGAAACGCATTTTCGGAGCGATTTCGTCGATACTCATGCCTGCGTCGGTCAGCCTGTCCAAATATTCCACGCCGGCAGCCAGAGAGAAGCCCAGCTCCTGCACGATGGAAGAACCTGCGTTGTTGAACACATAACCGCCCACCTCGATGGTCTTGAAATTCTTGTAGTCAGCCATCTTCTCGGCATTGGTTTTTACCACCTCAAACGGGTTTTCGTTGCAGCATTTGCCACGGCGAACCATCACGCCCAGCGGGTCGATGTTGATGCCGCCCTGTATTTTCTCAGGTGCAATGCCCCGTTCTTCTACAACAGCCTTGAACGCATCCAGCACGGCGCCTTTCTTGCAGCCTGCCACAAAGTTGATTTCCACGCATTCCAGGCAAATATCCTTCAGCAGGGTTTCCATGTCGGCTTTGGTCATTTCGCCGCAGCCTTTCACGATGAATCCCAAAGAGTTCACGCCGCGGTTCAGGATGTCCAGCGCCTTCTTGTTGGCTTCTGCATAGTCCTCTACGACGATGTCCTCGCGCACGAACCAATCGTTGTTGTCCTTCTTATTTCCCCGAACAAACGGAAACTCGCCGGGCAGGCAATCCAGATTCTTCAGGTCTTTCATATTCTCCAACCGATACATCGGCTGCACGTTGAACCCTTCGTTTGTTCTCCATACAAGCTTCTTGTTGAAATCGGCTCCTTTCAGGTCTACAGTGACTTTGTCAAGCCACTCCTGCATCGTGTTCGGTGCAAATTCGCTGAAAAGCTTTTCATTTTCTTTTTCTGCCATAATGTATATATTTTTACTGTAACTGTTTGTTTGAAAAAACGAACAAATTTAGCCCTTTCA
>CALUKF010000092.1 GCA_944321145.1 uncultured Odoribacter sp.
CATCAACCCGGGTTATCCGGAAGGCATGATGCTTGCCATCCTGTTGATGAATACCTTTGCCCCGCTGATTGACTGGTTTGTGGTGCAAAACAACATCAAGCACAGGCTGAAAAGAGCAAAAGCTGTTGTGAAATCATAAATGGAAAGAGACTATGGATAGACAAGGAAATACATATACGATTTTGTATTCAATCGTTCTGGTCGTCGTGGTAGCAGCTTTGCTGGCCATCGTTTCGCTGTCGCTGCAACCCCTGCAGAACGAGAACAAGCAGAATGAGAAACGGCAGAATATCCTGAGCGCGATACACATCACTTCCACTCCGGAAACTTCCGCCAAAGATTTTGAGCAATACATCAAAGAGCAATACATCGTCAACTCCCGTGGCGAACAGAAGGAAGGGGATGCTTTCTCCATCGACATCGCCGGGGAATACGGCAAGCCTGCAGACCAACGCCAACTGCCCGTATTTGTGGCAGAAGTGGACGGTGCCAAGAAATATATCCTTCCGATATACGGCACGGGGCTTTGGGGTGCTATTTGGGGCTATATCGCTTTGGACGAAGACAAGAACACGGTGTACGGCGCATTTTTCGACCATGCCGGCGAAACTCCGGGTTTGGGAGCTGAAATCGCCACCAAGCATTTCACCGACCCCTTCCAAGGCAAGCAGATTTTCGACAATGCACAATTGGTTGGGCTTCTCGTAGTCAAAGGCGGCGCCAATGGCGTGCATGAAGTGGACGGCATCTCAGGCGGAACCATTACCTCCAAAGCTGTCGAGACCATGATTATGAGTTATTTGTCTTATTATGAACCTTTCTTAAAAGAGAAATAAAAATGAGTTTATTTTCAGGTAAAAACCGCGAATATCTGCTCGGACCGTTGAGCAAAAACAACCCGGTGCTCGTGCAGATTCTTGGAATTTGTTCCACCCTTGCGGTGACGGTGAAATTGGAAAACGCATTGGTCATGGGATTGTCCGTGACGGCAGTGACCGCTTTTTCAAATGTCATCCTCTCCCTTTTGCGCAACACCATCCCCAACCGCATCCGCATCATCGTACAGCTGGTGGTTGTGGCTGCCTTGGTGATTATCGTAGACCAATTGCTGAAAGCATACGCCTACGAGGTCAGCAAACAATTGTCGGTATATGTCGGACTGATTATTACGAACTGTATCATCATGGGACGTATCGAGGCTTTCGCATTGGCAAACAAGCCTTGGCCTTCCCTCTTGGACGGCATCGGCAACGGTCTGGGATACACTGTAATTCTCGCCATCATGGGCTTTATCCGTGAGTTGTTCGGGTCGGGCACGCTGTTCGGTGCACAAATCGTCCCGCAAGGCTGGTTTGTTGCCAACGGCGGCGCATACATGAACAACGGTTTGATGATTATGCCTGCCGCTTCCTTGATTCTGGTCGGGCTGATTATCTGGATTCACCGTTCCAAGAACAGAGATTTGATTGAAAAATAATGAATAGGAGGCTATAATATGGAAAATCTATTGAATATATTCGTTAAATCGATTTTCATCGACAACATGATATTCGCATACTTCCTGGGTATGTGTTCTTATCTTGCCGTGTCGAAGACTGTAAAGACTTCTTTCGGGCTGGGCATCGCCGTCATCTTCGTGCTGGTCATCACCGTGCCCGTCAACTACCTGTTGGACAACTATGTGTTGAAGGCAGGAGCTTTGGATTGGCTTTTAGGCGCGGAGGCTGCCTCCATTGACCTGAGCTTCTTGAGCTTCATCATGTTCATTGCCATCATCGCCGCCATGACGCAATTGGTGGAAATGATTGTCGAGAAATTTGCCCCGACGCTCTACAACCAGCTGGGCATCTTCCTCCCCTTGATTGCCGTGAACTGCGCCATCATGGGTGCTTCGCTGTTTATGCAACAACGCGGCTACGCAAATGTATGGGAAGCTACGACTTACGGTTTGGGTTCCGGCATCGGCTGGCTGCTCGCCATTGTCTGCATCGCTGCCATCCGCGAGAAACTGAAATATTCCAACATCCCGGCACCCTTGCGCGGCGTAGGCATCACCTTTATTGTTACCGGTCTGATGTCCATCTCCTTCATGAGCTTCATGGGTATCGACCTGAGCAAACTGAAAGGCGACAAGGCAGAAACCGAGACAGCCATACAAGCTTCTCCCGCCCAACAGACGGAAGAAGCCACGACGGCAATTGCTGAAGCGGACTTGGAAGCCGTAACGGAAAAAACAACGGAATAAATGAATCGTAAATCAAAAAACAAGAGCTATGACTTTATTAGCAATTAATACCACAATCATTATCAGCGGCATTGTCGTATTCCTGATTGTCACGCTCATCCTGGTCGGCATCCTGCTTTATGCCAAAGCCAAACTGACCGCCAAAGGAAACGTGCAAATCAGCATCAACAACGGCGAACGCGTCATCACGACCGAGCCGGGCAACTCGCTGCTCTCCACGCTCTCCAACCAGAAAATCTTCCTGCCTTCCGCATGCGGAGGAAAAGGTTCCTGCGGCATGTGCCGTTGCCAAGTAGACTCCGGCGCAGGCTCTATCCTGCCCACCGAGACAGGCTTTTTCTCTTACAAACAACAGCACGAGGACTGGCGCCTCGCCTGCCAAGTGAAAGTGAAGGAAAACATCGAAATGCGCATCCCCGAAGCTGTGCTTGGCATCAAGAAATGGGAATGCACCGTAGTATCCAACCGCAACATCTCCACCTTCCTCAAGGAATTTGTGGTGAAACTCCCGGAAGGCGAAAACCTGAAATTCAAATCCGGCGGATATATTCAAATCGACGTACCTGCCATCGACGTGGATTTCAAGGATATGGATATCGACGAACGCTACCGTAGCGACTGGGAACGCATGAAAATGTTCGACCTCAAAATGCACAACCCGGAACCCACTTACCGGGCTTACTCCATGGCAAACTCACCTGCCGAGGGCAACATCATCATGTTGAACATCCGTATTGCTACCCCGCCCATCGACCGGGCAACCAAAACGTTCATGCCTGTCAATCCGGGTATCTGTTCCTCGTACATTTTCACGCGCAAGCCGGGTGACAAGGTGACGATTTCAGGTCCTTACGGCGAATTCTTCTTGAAAGAAACCGACAACGAAATGATGTTCATTGGCGGCGGTGCAGGTATGGCGCCCATGCGTTCACACATCTTCAACCTCTTCCACACGATGCACACCCACCGGAAAGTCACGTTCTGGTATGGTGCCCGCGCCCTGAAAGAGGCTCCCTACATCGACGAGTTCAATAAAATCCAGGACGAGAATCCGAATTTCCATTGGACGCTCGCACTCGACAAGCCCGACCCCGAAGCCGATGCCGCAGGCGTGGCTTACAAGCCTGGATTTGTACACCAGGTCATCTTCGAGAACTACCTGAAGAACCACGAGAATCCGGAAGACATCGAATACTACCTCTGCGGACCTCCTATGATGATTCAGGCAGTCACCAAAATGCTGTACGACCTCGGAGTGCCCGACGAGAACGTCATGTACGACAACTTCGGAGGATAATTTAAAAAGCCCCTGACTAGGGGCTTTTTTCATTTCCCAATAAATGCTATCTTTGTCTCCAACATATTATACAATTATGGAACAAATCATCGAAGCACAACTCCTAAAAAACAAACGCCCAACTTTGCTCACTATACTCTGCATTCTCACGTTTATTGGTAACGGATGGAAAATAGCCAAAAACATTATAGATTGTATCTTTACATGCACGGTTATAGGCATCAAGAATTCAAAACTTCTAAGCCAGTCTGTTCAAACTTATGCAGAAGCATTAAAAGAAGTTGCCGTCACAGATACAATCGCACAATCAGAGGTTTCTCCTGAAAGTTTTAACGCTGTTGTAGATGTATTTTCTTCATATTTCATTTATCCTTTGGCAATTCCTGTCAGTCAGAATTTGTTCCTTATCATTAGCATCATTGGAGCAATATTAATGTTCAATCTCAAACGAAAAGGCTTTTATATTTACACTGTTGCACAAATACTGTACCTCGTTGCAACATTATATTTTATGGGATTTTCTTCTTGGGCACTTTTTTTTATTTCAACAGAGATTCTTATCATTCTCCTGTTTCTCATTCTATTTGCTGTCAACCTAAAATATATGCGAGCATAAAAATCCTATTCCGCACTTCACTTTCCAAAATTAAACAGTATTTTTGTGGTACAAAACCAAAAATCACAATTATGGAAAATCCATTTGAAACACAAGCCACACGGGCAAAACGCCCGACCTTCCTCACCGTGCTCTGCATACTCACTTTTATCGGCAGCGGCTGGGGTGTGCTCGGGAGCATCTTTAATTTTTTCACTGCCGACGTCATAAATGGCGACTTATACATGGAAACTTACAATTCCATGGTGGGCGACATCGAGTCAGACCCTTACGGGCTAACACAATCCATCGTCGACCAGCTCTCTACCTCCCTCGCCCACGGTAAGGAGATTGCAACGATGAACCTTGTGCTGAGCCTTATCAGCCTTCTGGGCGCCATCCTGATGTTCAACCTGCGGCGGATAGGGTTCTTCCTCTACACGGCGGCGCAGATTCTGATGCTCTTTGTAATGCCCTACTTTGCAGGCTTCGGTTTTCTGACGCTCGTGCAAATGACACTTTCGGGCATCGTCACGCTGGCATTTGTCATCATGTATGCCGTCAACCTGAAACACATGCGGTGACTCCGTGCCTGGCTGCCCAACGGCGGGAAATTGCCTCCGGATTGCCCATGAATCGCTTGTGGCTTGCTTGTGGGTTTCTTCCCACCTTCCGGTACCTTCGTAGTACCTTTGTAGTACCCACCTAGTACATTTGTACCCGAAAGGTGCCCGCAAGGTGGCTGCCGAGTTCCCAGAAATCAAAAAGAACCCGGAAGCAACCCGGAGGAAAGCCCACAGGAACCCTTGGGAAAAAAGAAAGGGACGCGGATGAGAAATAAAAATCCGTAATCCTTTGCAAAGGTACGGGATTTGCTATAATTTTGAGCGGAAAATTTTTTAATCATCATAACATCATGAAAAGAGATACTGTAATATTTGACCTGATCGCAAAAGAGAAACAGCGTCAACAAGAAGGAATCGAGCTGATTGCTTCTGAAAACTTCGTGAGCGACGAGGTAATGGAAGCCATGGGCTCATGCCTCACCAACAAATATGCGGAAGGTTATCCGGGAGCACGTTATTACGGCGGCTGCCAGATTGTAGACCAAACTGAGCAACTCGCCATCGACCGCGCCTGCCAACTTTTTGGCGCTGAATACGCCAACGTGCAACCGCACTC
>CALUKF010000093.1 GCA_944321145.1 uncultured Odoribacter sp.
TGAACGATTAAATAGTTAAATGGAAGAACATGAAGTTATTTGATACATTAAAGAACATTTGGAAAATAGAGGAATTAAAAACCCGGATTCTGACGACTTTGGGATTGATTCTGGTTTATCGGCTGGGAACAGAAATCGTGTTGCCTGGTATTGACCCTGCAGGATTGACGGCATTGCGTGAGCAGACGGCAAGTAATGGAGTATTAGGTTTATTGGATATGTTCTCTGGTGGAGCATTTTCGAATGCTTCCATATTTGCTTTAGGCATCATGCCTTATATTTCTGCTTCGATTGTGGTTCAGTTGTTAGGGATAGCAGTTCCTTATTTTCAGCGCATGCAACGTGAAGGCGAAAGCGGTCGTCGCAAAATCAACCAAATAACCCGTTATCTTACGGTAATTATTTTGATTTTGCAAGGTTCTGCATACCTTACCAATTTGCACATGCAAATACAGCCTGAATATTTCTTGATGAAGGGTGTATTCTTTACGATTTATTCGGTAGCGATATTGGCTGCAGGTTCCATGTTCGTATTGTGGTTAGGGGAGAAAATTACTGATAAAGGTATCGGTAATGGTGTTTCCATCATAATCATGATAGGTATCATTGCTCGTTTGCCATTTAGCTTTTTTGCAGAACTCACCTCACGTGTAAGCCAACAGGGGGGCGGTTGGGTAGCCTTTTTGCTTGAGTTGGTATTCTTGTTTTTTGTATTCTGTGGCAGCATTTTGTTGGTACAAGGGACACGCAAAGTGCCGGTACAGTATGCAAAACGCATTGTTGGGAACAAGCAATATGGTGGTGTGCGCCAGTATATTCCTTTGAAGATAAATGCTGCAGGGGTAATGCCGATTATTTTTGCCCAGGCCATTATGTTATTGCCCATCTCTTTTATTAATTATGCAGCGGGCGGTGCAATGACAGGTTTTGCAGCAGCATTTTCTGATTTTACTGGATTTTGGTATAATGCCACTTTCTTTGTATTGATTGTTGCCTTCACCTATTTCTATACGGCGATAACGGTTAATCCGATGCAAATGTCTGAAGATATGAAAAAGAATGGTGGATTCATTCCGGGTGTGAAACCGGGACGGAAAACTATGGAGTTTTTGGATACCATCATGTCACGCATTACATTGCCAGGTTCTATTTTCTTGGGAATTGTGGCTATCATGCCGGCATTTGCAACAATGGCTGGTGTAAATCAACAATTTGCTCAATTTTATGGCGGTACTTCCTTGTTGATTTTGGTAGGTGTTGTGTTGGATACGTTGCAGCAGATTGAGTCCCATTTGCTGATGCGCCACTACGATGGTCTGATGAAAACGGGACGTATAAAGGGAAAAACACCGGGAGGTCCGGCAGCATATTAATAGTATAATGGAAAAATAGAAAATTAAAATGCAATATTTTTGATTTTCTATTTTTCTAATTACAATGGTTTTAGTAATTTTGCGGCATGGTTTCCATAAAGAGCGAAGAAGAGATAGAATTATTGCGTGAGAGCAATCTTTTGGTAGGGATGACATTGGGTGAAATTGCAAAGCATATTCGTCCGGGAATCACTACTTTAGAGCTTGATCGTATAGCAGAGGCGTTTATTCGTTCTCATGGCGCTGTTCCGGGTTTTTTGAATTATGATGGTTATCCATATACTCTTTGTATTTCATTAAACGAAGTCGTAGTACATGGATTGCCTTCCGAAAAATGTATTTTGAAAGAAGGCGACATTGTTTCTGTAGATTGCGGAACATTGAAAAATGGTTTCTATGGAGATAGCGCTTACACATTTGAAGTAGGCAAAGTCTCAGATGAAATGCATGAGCTATTGGAGACGACAAAAGAGAGTTTGTATAAAGGTATCGAAAAAGCGGTTGCAGGGATGCGGGTAGGCGACATCGGTTATGCCGTTCAGTCGTATTGCGAAGCGAGGGGATATGCTGTAGTGCGGGAATTGGTGGGGCACGGAGTGGGGCGCGACATGCATGAAGAACCTCCGGTACCTAATTATGGTAGAAGGGGACAGGGTGTATTGTTGAAAGAGGGGATGGTGATAGCTATAGAGCCTATGATTGCAAGGGGCGAACGCTATGTTTATCTGGATGACGACGGTTGGTCTGTCAGGACAAGGGATGGAAAACCGTGCGCTCATTTCGAGCATACGATAGCTATCAGGAAGGGGAAAGCGGATATTTTGTCGTCCTTTGAATATGTTGAACGAGTATTAGAACAGTTGCATTAATAATTTAAAAGATTGGTATGGCAAAACAGCCGTCAATAGAGCAAGATGGAGTAATTACAGAAGCATTGTCAAATGCAATGTTTCGGGTTGAATTAGAGAATGGGCATGTTATTACAGCTCACATTTCCGGTAAGATGCGTATGCACTACATTAAAATCTTGCCGGGAGATAAAGTGAGAGTTGACATGTCGCCTTATGATTTGACCAAAGGGAGAATAACTTTTAGATATAAGAATTAAAGCGAAAAGTAATTAGAGGTATCAATATAATTTCAAAAAAGGAAAGCAATGAAAGTAAGAGCGTCAATTAAGAAACGTAATGACGATTGCAAGATTGTAAAGAGAAAAGGCGTTTTGTACGTCATTAATAAGAAGAATCCTAAGTTTAAAATGCGTCAGGGTTAATCATTAATCTATTAAATGTAAAAGATTTATGGCAAGAATTGTAGGTGTAGATTTACCCTCAAACAAAAGAGGTGAAATAGCCTTAACCTATATTTATGGTATAGGTAGAAGTAGTGCACGTGCTATCTTAAGTGAAGCCGGCATCGATTATGATTTGAAGGTAAAAGATTGGAACGACGACCAGCTCGGGGCTGTACGTAAAATTATCGGAACAGAGTACAAAGTCGAAGGTGAGTTGCGGTCGACAGTTCAGATGAACATTAAGCGATTGATGGATATCGGTTGCTACCGGGGAATCCGTCACCGTTTGGGACTTCCTGTAAGAGGACAGAGTACAAAAAACAATGCCCGTACACGTAAGGGTAAGAAGAAAACTGTTGCTAACAAGAAAAAAGCAACGAAATAATTGAGTTGAATTATGGCAAAGAAGTCTACATCAAGTAACAAGAAGCGGCTGGTTAAAGTGGAAGCCGTAGGACAAGCACACATTCATTCCTCATTTAACAACATCATCATCTCCTTGACCAATTCTACCGGACAGGTGATTTCTTGGTCGTCAGCAGGCAAGATGGGATTTAGAGGATCTAAGAAGAACACTCCTTATGCAGCGCAAATGGCGGCTGCTGATTGTGCAAAAGTGGCATTTGATTTGGGAATGCGCAAAGCAAGAGTATATGTTTCAGGACCGGGTAACGGACGCGAATCTGCCATCCGTGCTATCCATGCCAGTGGCATCGAAGTCGCTGAAATTATCGACGTTACCCCGCTGCCACATAATGGTTGTCGTCCTCCGAAACGCAGGAGAGTGTAAGAAATTGATTGTGTAAATTAAAAAGAAAAAGCAATGGCTAGATATACAGGACCTAAGTCTAAAATAGCAAGAAAGTTCGGAGAGCCGATATACGGACCCGACAAAGCGTTGGAACGGAGAAATTATCCCTCAGGTCAACACGGTCTCGCACGTCGGCGTAGAAAAATATCTGAATATGGCGTTCAGTTGAAAGAAAAGCAAAAAGCTAAATATACTTATGGTTTGTTGGAAAGACAATTCCGTATTTTGTTTGACAAAGCTGAGCGTGCAGGTGGTGTGACCGGTGAAGTGCTTTTGCAAATGCTGGAATGTCGTTTGGACAACGTTGTTTACCGTTTGGGCATCGCTCCGACCCGTGCGGCTGCGCGCCAATTGGTTTCCCATCGCCACATCACGCTGAATGGCGGAATTTGCAACATCCCTTCTGCAGCTGTAAAAGCGGGAGACATTGTTGCTGTGCGCGAAAAATCCAAAGCATTGGAAGTTATCGAAGAAAGTTTGCGTGCCAATCGCGTGAGCAAATACTCTTGGCTGGAATGGGATGCCGCTACCATGAGCGGAAAATTCCTGAACGTGCCCGAGAGATCTGATATTCCGGAGAATATCAAAGAGCAATTAATCGTAGAGTTGTATTCTAAGTAAATCATTATTTATGGCAATATTAGCTTTCCAGAAACCGGACAAAGTAATCATGCTCGAATCAACAGCGAAATTCGGGAAATTTGAATTTCGCCCCTTGGAGCCGGGTTACGGAATTACGATTGGTAATCCATTGCGAAGAATCCTCCTGTCTTCTTTGGAAGGCTTCGCAATTACAGGCATTAAAATTCATGGCGTAGAACATGAATTTGCCACCATCCCTGGCGTAATCGAGGATGTGACTGAAATCATTTTGAACCTGAAACAAGTTCGTTTTAAACGCAAAGTCGACGATGTGGAGGAAGAAAAAGTGACCATCCTTATCGACGGGCAAGAGGTATTCAAGGCTGGTGATATGAACAGATACCTCTCAAACTTTGAAGTCTTGAACACCGACCTCGTTATCTGTAACATGGATCCGTCTGTTAATTTCCAGATGGAAATCACCATTCAGAAAGGACGCGGTTATGTGCCCAGTACCGAAAATATGCCAGTAGATGCCGAAGCGGGTTTTATCCCCATTGATGCCATTTATACTCCCATCCGGAATGTAAAATATGAGATTGAGAACTATCGTGTTGAAGGGAAGACCGACTACGAAAAATTGTTGCTCGAAATTGAAACCGATGGTTCCATTGCGCCTACCGAAGCGTTGAAAGAAGCAGCTAAAATTCTGATTCATCACTTCATGTTGTTCTCTGACGAGAAGATAGCCTTTGAGACAGAAAATCAATATGGAAATGAAGAATTCGACGAAGAAGTGCTCCACATGCGTCAACTCCTGAAAACCAAATTGGTCGACATGGATTTGTCCGTGCGTGCACTGAATTGCCTGAAAGCTGCCGAAGTCGAAACGTTAGGGGAATTGTGCCGCTTCAACAAAAACGACTTGCTTAAATTCCGCAACTTCGGCAAGAAGTCCTTGACGGAATTGGAAGCCTTGTTGGAAGCCAACAACCTCGAATTCGGTATGGATGTTTCAAAGTATAAATTAGATAAGGAATAACATCATGAACCATAAGAAGAAATTTAATCAT
>CALUKF010000094.1 GCA_944321145.1 uncultured Odoribacter sp.
AGTAATGGAAACGCCCCTGCATGGCGATGATGTTTTTACCGTTGAACCTTCCGATGAGCAGGTTGCCTTTGTGCCCTTCAACGGTGGACACGGGGAAATGCGGTATCTCGGAGTAGGGGATGACGTGCCGCACCTCGATGGCAGTCCCCAATTCTCCCAAGCCTGTTCCCAGGATAATGCCGAGGGGATAAGCCTCCCCGTCCAGAAACGGGCGGAGGTACTGTGCGCTATTTCTGATTTTTTCTAACATACTCGGATATTTCGTTTAAAAAAGCTTCTTGGTTGCGTATGAATTTTGGAACGACAGGCACATAGTACATCCGTTGCCTGATTTCTTCGGGGAAGTGGCATGTTTCCAAGCGCACGGCGTCTTTTTCCGTCGTGAAAATATACTTCTCTTCCTGCGGAATTTGCTCGAACGCCCGCACGATGTGCTGAATGTCCCTGCCCGTGAAAGCATGGTGGTCGGGGTAGCGCAATGTCGTGATGTGGGGTGTGTAGCTTTTTAAGTGTTCCACGTAAGGAGCGGGCTCGGCAATGCCGGTGACACACAGGATGCCGCATTCGCTTCCCGGTTGGGGAGTCTCTCCTCCTGCCACGAGCGGGCAAATTTCCCCGTAAGTGGTCGTGCTGAAAAACAATTGTTGATAGGGCTTGATGTCTAAATGCTTGCTCCAGATGCGCTGGTCAATGGGACTTAGGTCTGGCGGGCATTTGGTTACAATCAGGAAGTCTGCCCGTTTGAGCGCATGCACCCCCTCGCGCAGCCGTCCCCAAGGCAGCAGGTGGTCTTCCATTACGGGACGGCTGTAATCTACCAGCACAATATTCTTGTCTGCCTGCACATAGCGGTGTTGGAAAGCGTCGTCGAGCAGGATGACTTGCGGCGGTTCTGCAAGTGCCATCAGCTTTTCGATACCGTGTACCCGGTCGGCATCACAAGCGACCAGGATGTCAGGGAACTTCTTGTGTATCTGCAATGGCTCGTCGCCAATGTCTCCGGCAGTAGACCGTTCATCGGCAAGCCGGAAGCCTGAAGTCTTTCGTTTGTATCCCCGGCTGAGGCATGCCACGCGGAATTTGTGCCTTAGTGCGTCAATCAGCAGTTCTGTATGGGGCGTCTTCCCTGTGCCCCCGACTGTAATGTTCCCGATGCACAGGATGGGAATTGCAAAGCGGCGGGACTTCAGGATTCCAAGGTCGAAGAGCAAGTTCCTCACCCCTACGCCGAACCCGTACAGCACACTGAATATGCACAACAACGCTTTCATTGCCTGATGCTTATTTCAAACGGCAGGCGAGCCAGGATGCCCTGTTCTGCCGTGAGTTCTTTCAGCCGCTGCCAGCTGTCATAATAAACGCCCAGTTCCTTTTGCAGAACGCGTGTTTTCACTTCTCCGGTCAATTGCGTGAGCAATTCTTCCATGGCATTCTTGGCTACGGGATATTCCGCGATGGCATAGTTTTCCAGCCCTGCCTTCTCTGCTGCAATGTCAATGGCGTCCTCCAATCCTCCCAGCACGTCCACCAATCCCAATTCCAATGCGTCTGCCCCCGTCCATACGCGTCCTTGTGCAATGGCATCCAGCTCGTCATGTCCCATGCCCCGTCCTGCCATCACGCGGCTCAGAAACGTCTCGTACCCTTGGCTTACATAGTTTTGCAGCACTTTGTGCTCATACGCTGTCAGCGAGCGTCCGCTGATGGGCACCGGCAACGGGAACGAGCCGCCGAAGTCGCTGTGCGCATTAGTATTTACCACCTCGGTATGGATGCCCAGCTTGTCCTCTATCAATTTCTCGCCGCTGAAGAACATGCCGAAAATGCCGATGGAGCCTGTCAGCGTCGTTGGTTCTGCCACGATGGTGTCTGCTGCGCACGAGATATAATATCCTCCCGAAGCTGCCACGTCGCCCATTGACACGATGACCGGTTTCTCTTCCTTCGCCAAATTCACTTCTCTCCAGATAATGTCGGAGGTCAACGCGCTTCCGCCCGGTGAATTCACTCGGAGTACAATGGCTTTCACGCTCTTGTCCTCCCTTACTTTCCGGAGCGTCTGTGCCAGTTCCGGACCGATAGCCTTTGCGCTTTGTTCCATCCCGATGCTGCCCTGGGCATACACTACGGCAATTTTCTCCGCCGCGAACGGGCGTTGCAGTGCCACTTCCGGCGCATGCTGGTAATCCGTTAGCAGGATTTGCGGCAGTTTTTGGTGTCCTTCCAGCCCGCACTCCGTCTTTAATATCTCTATCATCTCGTCCTCATACACCACATTGTCGAAGTACCCAGCCTCCTTCATCTGTTCCGTTGTATAGAAATCCACGCGGTCGGCAAGCGCATTGATGCTGTCTGCCGGAATCCCCCGGCTTTCGGAAATCGTTCCTACGATATGCTCCCACGTGGAATCGAGGTAACGCTTCACCTGTTCCCGGTTGGCATCGCTCATCTCCGTCGAGATATACGGCTCCACTGCCGACTTGAATTTGCCCACTTTCACGATTTCAGCCTGTACGCCCAGTTTGTCCAATGCTTCCTTATAAAACGTCACGCCGCTGCTCAACCCTGTGAGCACCAGTGGGGTCTCCGGGTTTACATAAATGCGGTCAGCCACCGTCGCCAGGTAATAACTCAGCTGTGAATACCCCAAATTGGAATAACTGTAAATGAATTTCCCGCTCTCCTTGAACTCTTCCAGCGCGTCCCGTATCTCCTTTGTCGTAGCCAGCCCCCCGAACGTTCCTTGAATGTCGCCCAAGTTCAGGTAAATACCCTTGATGCGATTGTCCGTTGCGGCGCAGTGGATGCTCTCCAAAATCCGGTTCAGTCCCATCCCTGCGTTCAGCTCCAGGCTGAAGAAATCAAAATTGTCCATCGGATTGTCCGACACCCGGTCTTGCAGCGGATGGTCTAAGCGGATGGTCAGCACGCTGCCCTCCGGCACCGTCACCGTCTTTTCCGAGAATACAGCCAATGCCCCGATAAAGAGCACGAAAAACACGCACACCACGAGGTTCACGATGACGACCCCGACAATTGTTGCCAATACATATTTCAAAAAACTTTTCATATCCTTTCATTTAAACGATTTCTTTGCAAAAATAAGCATAGATTTCTTCAAAACAATACCTCCCCCAAACTTTTTGCATCTTCCTTTTTTTTGTAAATTTGGCACAACGAATAAAACCGTATGTCATGAGCAAATTTATCATCACCGGAGGCCGCCGCTTGAAAGGCGAGCTTTGCCCCCAAGGGGCTAAGAACGAAGCATTGCAGGTCATCTGCGCCTGCCTGCTCACCAAAGAAGAAGTTACCATCTCCAACGTTCCTGAAATCCTGGACGTCATCAAGCTAATCGAGCTCCTGCAAGGCATGGGCGTGCGCGTTGCCCACCCGGAGCATGGCACTTACACATTCCAGGCTTCGGACATCGACTTCCATTACTTTGAGACGGAGGACTTCTACAACAAAGCCGTCAGCCTGCGCGGTTCCATCATGATTCTCGGTCCCCTTCTCGCTGTTTACGGCTTCGGCGTGATACCCAAGCCGGGCGGTGACAAGATTGGGCGCCGCCGCCTCGACACCCATTTCCTCGGCTTTGAGAAACTCGGCGCGACTTTCGACTACGACACCTCAGAAGGTTACTTCCGCGCCTCCGCTGAAAAACTGCGTGGCTGCTACATGCTCCTGGACGAGGCTTCCGTCACCGGCACGGCGAACATCATCATGGCTGCCGTCCTTGCCGAGGGTGTCACGACCATATATAATGCCGCCTGCGAACCTTATATCCAGCAACTTTGCATGATGCTCAACCGCATGGGAGCCCGCATTTCTGGCATTGCCTCCAACCTCCTCACCATCGAGGGAGTCAAGGAACTGCACGGATGCACCCACCGCTGCCTCCCCGACATGATTGAAGTGGGCAGTTACATCGGGCTTGCCGCCATGACCCGTTCCGAAATCACCGTCAAGGACGTGAACATCCGCCAGCTCGGCATCATCCCCGACGCTTTCCGCCGCCTGGGCGTCCGCATCGAGGAACGCGGCGATGACCTCTACATTCCCCGCCAGGAGCATTATATGATTGAAGACTTCATCGACGGCTCCATCCTCACCATTGCCGACGCCCCTTGGCCTGGGCTGACGCCTGACCTCCTCAGCGTATTCCTCGTCGTGGCGACACAAGCGAAGGGCAGTGTCCTCATTCACCAGAAAATGTTCGAGAGCCGCCTTTTCTTTGTGGATAAATTGATAGATATGGGGGCGAAAATCATCCTTTGCGACCCCCACCGAGCCACCGTCATCGGGCAAAACCATGAGTCCCAGCTGCGTGCGACCAAGATGACCTCCCCCGATATCCGTGCCGGTATTGCCCTGCTCATTGCCGCCCTTTCAGCTCAAGGCACCAGCACCATCCACAACATCGACCAAATCGACCGGGGCTATGAGGGCATCGACCGCAAGCTCAACGCCATCGGCGCCGAAATCGTCCGGGTATAAGAAACGGTTAGGAAGTAAAAATTCTTGTCCTGTCTTTTTCATACTCCCTCCCGGCTTCGCCGTACTGTATTATCCTAAATAAGTTGACAATTAAAAGAGTAAACTTATGGCAGTAAGAAGACGCACTGTGACGACGAGTCGCCACAGTATTCAGGAGAAATTGGAAGCCGTACGGCAACGGATGTACGGTGAGTTAAGTTACCAAGAAGTGTTGGACTGTTACAAAATCAGCAGCAGCACTTTTGGTGAATAGTTGAAAAAATACCGAGCTGAAGTTCTTCGTCAGGAACGTGAAAAAGGCATACCTTTGTACGTATTAAAAGCAGAAGACGAAATGGACAAGAACGAACACAAAGAATTGGAGCGACTTCGTCAGGAAGTGGCTGATTTAAAATTGATAAACCGTGCATGGGAGATTTTGGCGGAATTAGGCAAGGAACGCTACAAC
>CALUKF010000095.1 GCA_944321145.1 uncultured Odoribacter sp.
TTGAGTTTGATTATTCGATAGGAACTCGATAAGATAAATCAGATTCATAAGATTGTTTGCTATTTGTTTTCTATATAGCAGATAACTTATTGAGTATGAATACCTAATTGGAGGTGCACAAGCGGCTGTCGAAGACAAACTCTAAAAAACTGCACCAAAGTTGAAATTTTGCCTCCATTTGCATTTTATATGCAAAACATATGTTTTTCATTTGTTTTTCCAATGGGGGTTAATCAACTCAATACCAATAAGGTATTAAAGCGGCGCAGGCTGCCATCATGCACGCGAAGTAAATAAACATTCCGAAACAACGGAGTACCCTCCGTTTAGTTACAACCAAAGAAGCCCCTGCGCACGCGGGGGCTTCTCGCATAAAATCCATAGCGTTGCCACCTTCTTGCCTGCACAAATAAAAGGGGCTGCGTCAAAATACCTGCCATACTCCTCCGTCTGCTTCGCAGCCACCCCCCTAGCTTAGGGGAGGAGCTTGAATACCAGACATTTTAAACTCTCCCCCTGAGACAGGGGGAGTACCCCGAAGGGGGAGGGAGTATGATAAAAAGGCATTTTGACACAGCCCCACACTAAAAACAACACAAAAAGCATGCTACAATTTACCCGAATAAAACACTATGTCAGCGATATTTGCGTTTGTCAGAAATTTCCGGGCAAATTCCAATAAATCGTCGGGCGACAACCGCTTCACGATTTTCTCAAACTGCTGGGGCTGGGTCATGTCAATGCCGGTCTTATAATAAAGTTCCAAAATGCCCATCCAATAAGCGTTATCGCCTTTGGACTCCTCGTGCTTCTTGACAATGCCCGCCAACGCTTTCTGCATTTCCCCGGCAGAGGGGGCTTCGCGTTGCAGGCGGTCGAATTCCTCGTACACCATGGCTTTCAGGCGGTCGGCATTTGCCGGGTTGCACTGGAACTCCACGGTCAGGTCGTATTTCCCGACAGGCTCGTAGGCTGAACCGTCATAAACGTTCACCACGTAGGTGCCTCCCTCTTTCTCGCGCATGCTTGCCATACAACGGGACTGCACGATGTTTTTCAATACCAGGTTGCACAAGTTGTTGTAGCTGCTGAACTCCATCGGCTTGGAAACGCTCACCGTCACCAATGCCTGCGGGGCAGGGAAAGGCATGCGGATTTTGCGCTCCATCTTGCCCTGCGGTCCCCGAATGCCGTTGTCCTTCCATTGCTCGTGCACGCCGGTGGAGGGAATCGAACCGATGTATTTCTCCACCAAGGGTTTCAACTCCTCTGCGGGAAGGCTGCCGGTGATGAAGAAGGTGAAGTCCGCCGCGTTTGAGAAACGCTCGGTGTAGACCTGCTTCACCTTGTCGAAGTCCACCTTGCCCAAGTAATCTGCATCCACTAACAGCACGCGGGGATGGTAATTGCCCTGCATGCGCTTTACCGAATCGCGCAGCACTTGTTGCAGGTTGCCTTGGGCGGCAGGCAACATCCGGCGGTTCTGTTCCATGATTTTGTCAAACTCCTCGCGGTCGAAACGGGGATGCGCAAAACGCAGGTACACCAACTGCAACAACGTCTCCACGTCCTCCGGCACGGCACTGCCGGTAACCGTCTCCGACAATTCGTTAATTGCCACTTGGCAAGCCAACCGCTTGCCCGCCAGTTTCGCTTGCAGGGCATTCATGTCGTCGTCGCCCAAGCCAAATGCAGACACCAGCTGAGCAGCCGATTCCGCTGAGGGCAACATGTCAATGCCATACAGGGAAGTGCCGCCGGGACTGTAGGCTTTCAACGAAACTTCGTTCATGTCCAGTGTGCTTTCGCGGTACACCACCTTCGCCCCATTCGACAAAGTCCATTCCACCGCACCGAAAGAAGGCAAGCGTTTTTCCTCCACCACTTTCCCGCCGGGCAATTCCTCCGTGAGGAGCGGGGCTGCCGTTGCCTGCGGAGCTTCGTATTGCCAGGGTGCAATGTCAGCGGCTTTCACCTCTGCCATGATTCCCAATACTTCATCCTCCATCAAATGCCAGCCATATTCTGAGCCAGAGACAATGAACGTCCGGTTTTTCTCCGTATTCCAAGATTTCACCAAAGCATTCATGTCCTCCACCGTGATAGCGGAAATGCACTCCTTCGTAAGGCGGTATTCGTCATCGGCAGACACGACCGGTTCGCCTTTCAGGAAATGGTCGCGCAACTGCTGGGCGTAAGCGTCATTCTTGATGTTGTTCCGGGCGCGGTAGCCGTACTCCAGCGTCTTCAGCAATTCCGCCTTGGCATCCCGCAACTCCCCTTCCGTGAAGCCGTAGCGCAACAGGCGTTCGTTCTCCGTCAGGATTGCCCGCAAGGCTTCCTCCTCGTCGGATTTGGGCACTGCGCCAATCTGATAAGAATAATAGCCCCGCTTGAAGAAGATATAGCTGATGCCGCCATTCCGGACAGGACAATCCGGCTGAGCAAGCACCTGCCCCATGCGCTTGTTCACCATGCTGCCAAACAGGCGGGTCATCGACTGGTGCTTCAAGTAAGCCACCGTGCCTTTCTCCTCCGCAGACACGTCCGGCACGAGGGTCACCACCTGCATGGAGGAGGCTTGGATGGCAGGGTCAGTCGCCATGCAATAATACATCTCCTCGTGCTCCGGAATCTCATAGAACGGACGCGGCGCGGGGTTCTGCTCCGCCGGCACGTCCGAGAGGTATTTCTTTACCCGTGCCTCCATCGCCTTTACGTCGAAATCGCCGACCACAATCACGGCTTCCAAGTCCGTGCGGTACCATTTGTGGTAGAAGGCGCGCAACGCCTCCGGCTTGAAGTTCTGAATCACGTCGAGCGTCCCGATTACGTCCCGTCCGGCATACTTCGAGCCTTGGAAAATCACCTGCGACACTTGGTCTTGAATCCGGGATTCCGGCGTATTGCGGGTGTAGAATTCCTCGGTAATCACGCCCCGTTCCGCGTCAATCTCGTCCTCGTCGAGGGTGAGGTAATACGACCAGTCGCGCATCACCATCATGCAGGAATCCAGCAGCTTCTTGTCGCCCGTCGGTACGCCGCTGATGTTGTACACCGTCTCGTTGTCCGAGGTCACGGCGTTGATGTCATAGCCGTACAACACGCCGTGGCGTTCCAGCATGTCCACGATGCCCCTGCCGGGAAAGTTCTCCGTCCCTTGAAACGCCATGTGCTCCAGGAAGTGCGCCAGACCTTCCTCCCCCTCTTCCTCCATCAGCGAACCCGCATTGCGGACGATGTAAAAGCACGCCTGCCCTTTCGGGACTTCGTTGTGGCGCAAATAGTAAGTGATGCCGTTCGGCAATTTGCCCGTCACGACCTTCGGGTCGCGGGGCAAAGGGGCATTCTCATCTGCCTGCGCCCGGAGGGACAGGCTTGACAACACGCCCGCTAAAAACAATAACAGTATTCTGTACATAAATAATTTCTTTAAAAAGCCGCGCCGGCAGGCAAGCCTGCCGACACGGCAGCGCAAACTATTAAATTACTCAACCATCACTTTTTCTTGCCAAGCAATTCCTCAAGTTTCTTTTGGAGCTGGGCACCGCGCAGGTTGACGGCGATGATGTTGTTGTTCTCGTCGAGGAGCATCGTGTAGGGGATGCTCCGCACGTTGTAGGCTTGGGCAATCTGCTTGCCGGCATCAATGACGTGCTTCCATTTCAAGCCGTCCTCCGCCATGGCTTTCTTCCAGGCAGCCTCGTCGTCATCCAGCGACACGCCGATGATTTCCAACCCCTTCGGCTGGTACTTCAAATACATTTTCAGCACGTTGGGATTCTCTGCGCGGCAGGGTCCGCACCACGATGCCCAGAAGTCGATGAGCTTCACTTTCCCCTTCACGTTGTGCATGTTGAGGGTGTCGCCTTCCGGAGTCATCGCCATGAAATTCGGTGCCACGTGACCCGGCGTCAAGGCATCAAGGCGGGCGATTTGCTGCGCGATGGCCTGCCCGAAGCTGCTCATTTTCGCGTCGTTGCCCAGCATGTCATAGCGTTGCTTCAGGAAATCCAGCGGCACTTGGTTCATGCTCTGCGAAATCACGTATGCCGCCACAAAGGTATTGCTGTTCTCCTGCAACATCTTCATTTCCTGCTCCTGCGCCTTCTTCACGGCAGCCTGGTACTGCTGGTCGATGGCTTGCGCCTTGGCTTGGTTCTGCTCGTTCATGGCAGCCTGGATTTGCTTCTCCAGCTTCATGCGTTCCTGCACGAGGGCGGCGTTGATGCCGTCGAACTCATTGTAGAGGGATTGCATCGCCCCGCCTTCCACACGCACGAACTTCTCGTTCGCCACCACCGTATACTCGGCATTCTCCAGCATCATGGGGATTTGCCCACGCAGGTCAGCGGTCATGATATACGCCACGTCCGGCACGTCCACCTTGCCCGTGAATACAAAATTGCCACCCACCATGTCTGCCACCGCCAGCGTGTCGCCGCCCCGGCTGTGAATCAGATACATCTTCCCGTCCGGCATGCCGGAGGTCTGCGCCGTAATCTTGAATCCTTGCTCCTGCGCCATGGTGAGGGCGGGGAGCATCGCAATTGCTGCTAATGTGTAAATCAATTTTCTCATCATCTTCTAATTTTAAATGTTATGTTCTAAATCTTCTGTTATTCATATTCGTAAATGTCCACAAGGCTATAACCCAAATGCTTGTCATACTCCTCCGTCTGCTTCGCAGCCACCTCCCCTATCTTACCTTATATTTGCATCGTGAAAATATAAATG
>CALUKF010000096.1 GCA_944321145.1 uncultured Odoribacter sp.
CTTATCACCGCCCTCTGACATTACCGCTACGCTCCAAGGGAGGAGGGAGGTGATTGCACTTCTATATTGAATCTATAGTTTTTGTGTGTCGCAGATTTATGGGCAAAAATCAGCAGGCAGTTTTTGTATTGCGATTGCCTTTCTTTATATTTGCGGGACGGAATAGAGTTTTTTGATGGAAAGTGGGAGGTGAATTTTAATGGATTGTTGAACAGGTATTAGAATTGGATTGAGTTATGGAAAATATAGTAAAGGCGGAGTGTTTCCGGGTAGGGGCGTATGCGGTGAAGGAGTATGAGGAGCTGGGGTCGACGAATACATGGGTGGAGGGGTTGCCGTCGGAGGAGTTAAGGGATAGGATGGTGGTGGTGGCGAGGAAACAAACGCAAGGACGGGGGCAGGAAGGGAATAAATGGGAGAGCGAGGCTGGGAAGAATATTGCGATGACGGTGGTGTGGAAGCCGGAAGGTTTGGAGGCGGGGAGGCAGTTTGCTGTGTCAATAGCAGTGGCGTTGGGATGTCGGGATTTTCTGGCGAGGCGTGTGGAGGGGGTGACGGTGAAATGGCCGAATGATATTTATGTGGGCGATAAGAAAATTGCGGGGATTTTGATTGAACACCGGATTGTGGGGGCTTGTGTTGGGGTGTCGTTGTGTGGAATCGGGTTGAATGTAAACCAGCGGGTGTTCCGGTCAGATGCACCGAATCCGGTGTCGTTGTGGCAGTTGACGGGAAGGGAGTTGCTGTTGGCGCAGGTGTTGGAGGAGTTGTTGGAATGTCTGGAGGAAAGGTATTTGCAAGTGCATGATTATGGACGGCTGGAGAAAGATTTTTTGAGTTGCCTGTATCGGAAGGAAGGGGTGTATGATTGGAAAGATGAGGGGGGAATGTTCCGGGCTTCGATTGAGGGGCTGGATGAGTACGGGCAGTTGTGTCTCCGGGATACGGAGGGGAGGAGAAGGGTATATGCTTTTAAGGAAGTGACCTATGTGTAGATTAACGATGAACGATATGAAAAGGGAAGATTTTAAGATTGAGGTTTGTGCAAATTCGGTGGAGAGTGTAGAGGCTGCTGTGAGAGCCGGAGCCGACCGGGTCGAATTGTGTGCAGGAATGCCGGAAGGGGGAACGACACCTTCATGGGGCACGATACGCTTGGCACGGGAAAGGATGGATGCCGGTTTGCATGTGATTATTCGTCCCCGGGGCGGGGATTTCCTTTACAGTGATTTGGAGTGTGAGGTGATGCTCAGGGATATTGAGGAGGCGCGGCGCATCGGTGTGGATGGTCTGGTGTTTGGTTGCTTAACGGCAGACGGGCAGGTAGATGTAAAACGGATGAAAGATTTGATGGCAGCAGCCGGTGGTTTGCCGGTGACGTTCCATCGGGCATTTGATATGTGCTGTGACCCGTTGCAGGCATTGCGGGATGTCCGGGCTTTGGGATGCAGGCGGATATTGACTTCCGGGCAGGAGGCGACGGCGGAAGCGGGGATTCCTTTGTTGAAAAGGTTGGTGGAGGCTTCGGAGGGGGTGATTATTATGCCGGGATGCGGGGTGAATGCTTCTAATGTGGCTCGGATTGCGCGGGAGACGGGGGCGCATGAATTTCATTTGTCTGCCCGTGTGGCAGTGGAAGGGGGGATGCGATTCCGCAATTCGCGGGTATCTATGGGGGGGACGGTGCAGGTGGCAGAGTATGGACGCGATGTGACTTCGCAAGAGAAGGTGGAAGCGGTGATTGGTGAGTTGCTGCGGTGAGTCAACGGACTTTGCCGGGATTCTTTTTGATGTATTCATCCCAGGTTTTGCAGGCGTGCCCTTCAGCAAGGAGGGGGGAGGTGCTTTGTATGAAATGGCAATAGGCTATGGCAATGGCATCTGTTTCGTCTAAGAGTTCGGACGTGGTGTGGATGGTCATGAATTTGCGGAGGAGAAGGGCAATCTGCTCTTTGGAGGCGGTGCCGGAGCCGGTGACGCTCATTTTGACTTTGCGAGGGGCGTATTCGTAGATGGGAATGTCGCGTTGGAGGGCGGCGGCGATGGCAACGCCTTGGGCGCGTCCAAGTTTGAGCATGGATTGTACGTTTTTGCCATAGAATTGGGATTCGATGGCGAGTTCGTCGGGATTATAAGTGTCGATGACCTGGAGGGTGCGTTTGAAAATGCGCTGGAGTTTGAGGTATGGGTCGGCAATTTTATCCATGTCGAGGACGCCGGATACAAGAAGTTCCGGTTTTTGGCTTTTGCCGTTCACTTTGATGATGGCGTAGCCCATGAAGTTGGTGCCGGGGTCAATGCCCATAATGAGTTTTTCCATGCGCTCAGATTTCTGTTAAAACACTGCTGAAGCAGACATAGCGACCGGCATATTGGCTGATGAGTTTGGACTCTATGGCAGGCAGGTGTTCTGTGAGGTAACGGTCTTTTTGCTGCTCGTTGTTGAAAACTACTTGGAGGGAGTAGGTTTTGCCTTCCGGCTGGTCAATGGATACTTTCGTGAAAATGACATCGTCGCATATACGGTTGTCACGTAAAGAGGGCAGGCAATGGGTTTGGATAAAGGCAATCCATTCCTGTTCGATGGGTTCTTCGATGATGAAGGTGGTGTTGTAGATGGTGCGCATGGGGGTGTATTTTTTATGGGGCTGTGTCAAAATGCTTTTTTATCATACTCCCTCCCCCTATCTTAGGGGGAGAGTTTGATAGGGGAGGTGGCTGCGAAGCAGACGGAGAAGTATGATAGGCATTTTGACACAACCTCTCATGATTACATTTTATTTTATCATGTCCGTGCCCATGAAGGCTTGCAGCACTTTAGGCAGGCGGATGCCTTCGGGGCATTGATTGTTTTCCAGCAGGGCTGCCACGATGCGTGGGAGCGCGAGGGCACTGCCATTCAGGGTGTGGCATACGGTGGTCTTTTTGTCGCCCTTGTCTTTGAAACGCAGTTTCAAGCGGTTTGCCTGAAATTCTTCGAAGTTGGAAACGGAGCTGACTTCCAGCCATTTTTCTTGGGCTTTGGAGTAGACTTCAAAGTCGTAAGTGAGGGCGGAAGTGAAGCTGATGTCCCCTCCGCAAAGACGGACAATCCGGTAGGGAAGTTCCAATTTAACCAGAAGGCTTTCCACATGCTTTACCATGCCGTCGAGGGCTTCGTAAGAAACTTCCGGGCGGGTGATTTGCACGATTTCCACTTTGTCGAATTGGTGCAGACGGTTCAGCCCACGGACATCTTTGCCGTAGGAACCTGCCTCGCGGCGGAAACAAGCAGAGTATGCCGTGTTTTTAATCGGCAGGCGTTCGCCTTCGACAATCATGTCCCGGTAGATGTTGGTGACGGGCACTTCAGCTGTCGGGATAAGGTAAAGGTGGTCTTCGCCCACGTAGTACATTTGCCCGTCCTTGTCCGGAAGTTGCCCGGTGCCGTAACCGGAATCAGCGTTCACCATGAGCGGAGGCTGTACTTCTTGATAACCGGCGCGTGTATTTTCGTCTAAAAAGAAGGTAATCAAGGCACGTTGCAAGCGTGCGCCCAAGCCTTTATAGAGCGGGAAACCGGCTCCGGTGATTTTTACTCCTGTTTCGAAGTCGATGAGGTCGTATTTTTTTGCCAATTCCCAGTGGGGCAGGTCGTCTGCATGTTTTTGCGGAATGTTGTCTACAATCTTGACAATTTCGTTGTCGGCATCGGATTTGCCTTTAGCCACGGAAATGTGGGGCAAGTTCGGAAGGCGCAGCAGCAAGTCATTTAATTGCGTACCGACTTCGTTGCGGCGGTTGTTTAATTCGGCAATGTCGTTTTTCAATTGGGCAGTTTCTTTGCGGGCTTTTTCGGCTTCCTCTTTTTGCCCTGTTTGCATGAGTTTGCCAATTTCTTTGGCAGTAGCATTCATTTCTGCCTGTTTGGCTTCGGCTTCCTGTTGGAGGGCTTTGCGGAGGTTGTCTAATTCGATGATTTTCTCAACCGGTTCGCGTGCATCGAAATTTTTCACTGCCAGACGTTCGATGACGGTCTCTTTGTTTTCTTGGATAAATTTCAGGTTTAACATATAGGTTCAAGGTTTTAGTGTGATTTTTAAGTGATAAAAAAACTCCTGTATCCATGCAGAATACAGGAGTCAGAT
>CALUKF010000097.1 GCA_944321145.1 uncultured Odoribacter sp.
ATTGCAGGGTCGATATTGCGTAAGGTCGCTAGTACATTTTGCCCTTTGAACATTTTCATTTCTTTTTGCGTTACAGTCGTTACAGCTCCGGTATAACTTTCTTTTGCTTTTTTGAAAATACCTGTTACTACAACTTCGTTCATTTCACTGGCTTCCTGTGCCATGGTGATATTTAGGGTTTCTTGCCCGTTGTAGGTGATTTCCTGTGTTTTCATGCCAATAAATGAAAAGAGCAATACGGGATTTTGTACGTTTCCTGGCAATGTCAGTTGATACTTTCCATTCGTATCAGTAGCTGTCCCCAATGTTGTACCCTTTATTAATACAGTCACGCCAGGTAGCACTTGTCCGCTTTCATCATGAATAGTGCCTTGTATATGAATGCTTCTTAACCTTTGCGGTGTTATAACAATCCGCCCTTCGCGCAGGGTGCAATTCAGTGTTGTGCCCTCCAGGCACTTTTCTACCACGGTGATGACGGGTGTGTTTTGCGACTCGAAGGTCACGCGTTTCGTCTCTTTTGCCACCTCTTCTGTGCGGAAGACGACTTGGTTTCCGCTCAGGCGGTTGATTTCCCGCAGGGCGTTTAGCACACTGGTGTTTTCAAACTTGACCGAAATGGTTCGGACGGTTTCTTGGGCGAGTGCCGTGTTGACGGTGCCGCCCCTGGCTATTGCGAAGAGCAGAATCAGGCTAAAAATTCTGCTACAGCGCATAAAAGCCTCACAAACATGTTTCTTGTTTCGTGAAAAAATCATAGATTTGTAAATTAATTGATGAATACTATGCCTTGCTTTCAACAAGGCGTTAATGTCGGGACTGCGGCTACAGTCCCGATTTGTTTTTGCTCATATACACTTTCTTGCCGTCGATGCGGAATACCGGTCCTCCTGCCAGGGTCAGGATTTCGAGTGTCGAGGAGAGTTGGTCGTCCTTGCTCATCATGCCGCTGAAAGTATAGGTCTCGTCTTCCGTATTCGTAGAGATAAATTCTACGCCGTACCACCGCGAGAGGGTTTGCAGCACTACTTGGATGTCTTCGTCGTTGAAGACAAATTCTCCCCGCCGCCAGGCGATGGCATCTGTCGGGTTTACCGCTTTTACTGCCAAGGCTTCGCTTCCCGTTTCCCATTGCGCTTGCATGCCCGGTGTCAGTTCCGTGCGGGGGATGGGGGTGCCATCCGGGGCTTGTGCAAGGCTGACTTCCACGCGTCCTTCCAGCAGTGTCGTCCGTTCGTCTGTTTCGTCCGGGTAGGCTTTTACGTTGAAGGAGGTGCCTAACACTTTTGTATGCAGCCCTGCTGTCTCCACGATGAACGGCTTGCGCGTGTCGCGGGCAACTTCGAAATAGGCTTCTCCTTTCAGGCGCACGATGCGCTTGTCTGCAACAAATTCAGCCGGAAACTCCAATTCCGTGTTCGCATTCAACCACACTCGTGTGCCGTCGCCCAGCCTGACGAAATATTCGCCTCCGATGGAGGTAATTACTTTGTGCCACTCCTCCTGGATTTTGGTAGGAGAGGGGGTGTCTTTTTGTTCGTAGACGAGCTGTCCTTTTTCGTTCCGCACGAGGGATTGCCCGGCGTTCAGGCTGTCGGGCAGTTCCTTCTCCAAATCAAATTGCTTGCCGTCCGCCGTGACCAGCAGGACTTTGGCATCTGCAATCGGGGTGGCGGCGGCAACGACACGTTCCATTGCGTAGGGAACGAAAGCGGGTTCCGGTTCGTGGAAGAGGGCAAAATAACCCACTGTTGCGGCAACAATGGCTGCCGCTGCGCTCCACGCACCGATACGCCACGGACGGCGATGCTTGCGGGTGAGTCTTCGGGCTATCTGTTCTGTGATTTGTGCAAAATCGGTCGAGGACTGGATGGTTTCCTCCGTTTTCAGTCTCCGGGCGATGCTTTCTCCCCGGACAATCCGTTTGTAAGTCTGTCGGTTTGCCTCGCTCTCGTCCAGCCAGTCATTCAGGAATGCCCGCTCTTCTGCGGTGACTTTCCGGATGCGGAGCCGGACTATGATTTCTGCCAATCGGCGTGCTTTGCTATATTCCATGTTTTCGTGTTTTTCTTTTCCCTAAAGACGCCGCCGGAAGCAAAAAGGATGAATGGGGAGAGATTTTTTTTCGATTTTTTTTATTCCACGGAAAAATCCCGTATAATTGCACTCGCAAAATCAAATTCAAGAGCCGTTATGGAAGATTATTCACGTCTGGAGAAATTTATTCGCGAGAATTACGCTGCTGTCTGCGCGGTGGCGGCTCAGTTTGTGGATAAAGATACGGCTCAGGACATTGCCCAGAACGTTCTTTCCCGCTTTTGGGAAAACCGTGAGAAATACAAGGACGTCGAGTCTCTGGATGACTTCCTTTTTGTGATGGTCAAGAACGAAGCCCTCGATTACCTCCGTTCCCGCAAGCGCGAGCGGGAGCGTTACAGCCAATTGGAATGGGAGGAAGCAGAGGAACAGACGTTTCACACCCTCGTTGAGGAGGAAACCAACCAGCTCCTTGTGCATGCCATCAACCAATTGCCGCCCCAGACTGCCCATGTCATGCGCCTTGCGCTTTCCGGTTATTCCAACAAGGAAATAGCCCTTCTCGTCAATGTATCCATCAACACCGTGAAGACGTTAAAATATAGCGGTGTCCGCAAGCTCCGCGAATATTTTGAGCATTACAAATAAAAAGGAATAGCCCGCATTGCGGGCTATTCCTTTTATAGGCAAATATTTTACCATGCGAACATCGGGCGTTCGTTCATCATGCCGTTGACTTCTTTCTTCACGGCGGCGATGACTGCTTCGTTGTCCGGGTCGCAGAGAATGCGGTCAATCATATCCACAATGGTCTTCATGTCCTCTTCCTTCAGCCCGCGGGTAGTCACGGCAGGTGTTCCCACGCGGATTCCGGAAGTCTGGAAGGCAGAACGGCTGTCGAACGGCACCATGTTCTTGTTGATGGTGATGTCGGCTTTTACAAGCGTGTTCTCAGCCTTCTTGCCGGTCAGCTCAGGCAACTTCGTGCGCAAGTCGATGAGCATGCAGTGGTTGTCCGTGCCTCCGGATACCACTTTGTAGCCCTTGTCTATGAATGCCTGTGCCATCACCTTGGCATTCCGTTGCATCTGCTTGGCGTATTCCAGGAACGAATCAGAGAGAGCTTCCTCGAAAGCCACAGCCTTCGCTGCGATGATGTGCTCCAGCGGTCCGCCTTGCTGTCCGGGGAATACGGCGGAATTGATGACTTGCGACATCTTTTTCACCACGCCTTTCGGGGTGGTCAAGCCCCATGGATTGTCGAAATCTTTCGGGAGCAGAATCATGCCGCCCCGCGGTCCGCGCAGGGTCTTGTGCGTTGTAGTCGTCACAATGTGGCAATACTCGAACGGATTGTTCAGCAGCCCTTTGGCAATCAGCCCGGCGGGGTGTGCCATGTCATACATCAAGAGGGCGCCCACCTTGTCGGCGATTTCGCGCATCCGCTTGAAATCCCAGTCGCGTGAGTATGCCGAAGCGCCGGATACAATCATTTTCGGCTTGTGTTCCAAAGCCAAACGTTCCATCTCGTCGTAGTCCACCCGTCCGGTGTCCTCTTTCACGTGATAAGCGATGGGCTTATAATTGATGCCCGAAAGGTTTACGGGCGAACCGTGGGAGAGGTGTCCTCCATGTGCCAAGTCCAAACCCATGTATGTATCGCCCGGCTTCATGCAGGCAAAGAACACGGCGGCATTGGCTTGCGCTCCGGAGTGCGGCTGCACGTTGGCATATTCCGCCCCGAAAAGCTGGCAGGCGCGGTCGATTGCCAATTGTTCCGTCTGGTCTACGATTTGGCAGCCGCCGTAATAGCGTGCCCCGGGATATCCTTCGGCATATTTGTTGGTGAGGCAAGAACCCATGGCTTCCATTACCTCGTCGCTCACGAAGTTTTCTGAAGCAATCAGCTCGATTCCTTCTTGTTGACGCTGTCTTTCTTTTGCGATCAGGTCAAATATTACAGTATCTCTTTTCATGATGTTATGATGATTAAAAAA
>CALUKF010000098.1 GCA_944321145.1 uncultured Odoribacter sp.
CGGTCTATCGTCAAAATGCCGAAATAGAACAACAGCGAAATAAAATTGTCCGGCTGTATCAAATCCTCCGCCGGAAAACTCGTCTGGATATCCGTGGTTATCTCACCTTTTTCCGCTATCTCCTTGATGCGCGAAAAATTGCCATTCAAATGCTTGTCCAAGATTATCAAATACTTCAGCTTCTTATAATCCGTCTTGACGTTATTGTCTACAAGCGTTTTGGGCACCATCCTGTTCGCTGTCAGGTAATTCACAAAATAAAGCACCATGTCCGGATTATACATCTTTACATCCGTGCAGGTTTCTGAAAAACAATAGTTGTCATACCACTTCCGCATAATGCCCAAAATTTCCTCCGTATCCCCCTCCCATCTGCCTTCCGACTTGTAATATTCCAGCATCTCCCGCACCTCCCCTTCCGTAAAGCCCAATACCTCGTTAAACCGCGGGTCTAACGTAATCATCGAGGCAATGTTGAAACCGCTCGTCACGTCATCCAATGTCACAGGCGATACCCCGCTGATAAACATCCGTTTGAAAGAAGCCCCCGCACCCGTTGTCGCACCCTTGATTTTATTGAAGAAAAAACGGAAAAAGCCAGCTCCATGCGTCAAATCGTGATAGCGGCTGTGCCCGTAGCGCGAGAGCACCACGTTGGTGAAGTTGTCATATTCGTCGATAATCAAGTACACCGGCAGATCCCTCTGTTCGCAACATAAGGCAATGTATTCCAACCGGCTGCCTGCATTCGTCGCTTTCGCATATCCTTCCAGATAATCTTCCCCCAGCAAATGAGCATATTTTGCATTAAAACGGTCATAGCAATAAGAAGTATGTTCCTCAAAAGAATCCATCAAAGCATCCGGTTCGGGGTTCACTTGCGAAAAATTAAACTTCAAAATCAGATACGAATTGCGCTCTTCCGTCGGGTGCTGCCCGATATAATACTTCCCGAACAATTCATCAAACAGCTCGCGCGTATTCACATCATAATACAACTCCAACATGGAGAGGAACAACGACTTACCGAACCGACGCGGGCGAATGAGAAAAAGAAAACGGGGAGATTTTTCTATTTCTGCAATAAAGCGGGTTTTGTCCACGTAATAATAATCATCGCTCGCGAGTAATTGAAAGTCGCTGATGCCGTAAGGTATTTTCTTCGTTGCCATAATTTCCTGCCATTTAGTTGTATGCAAAGATACAACAATTTTTGAACCCGCCTGCCCTTCCCCGGTTACAATTCCGCAAAAAAATTCATGTAACCGATATTCGGACTCCACTTCCAAAACAATTGTCCAAAGGAATCAAAGTAATTTCTAAAAGGAATCTCAGATTTAAATATATAATAATCATATCTAAAATATAAGTAAAACATAAGATAAAGATAAGCATAATTATTTTTAACAATTCATTTTCTTGTATTTCTGAATGGAAATAACTAATATTGTAACTTGAAAACTTTTTAGCATATACTTAGAAAGTATTGGGGATGGATAGTGAGGAAAAGGGCGGAAAAGGAAAATGAATTTTAAATTTGAGAATCATGGCTATTATTGAAACGGACATTTGCAGCCAAGTGAAAGGAAGAATCGGGAGGACAATTTATTACGAAGTGAACGGACAGAAACGGGCAAGGTTGATGCCGGGACATTATACAGACAAAAAATCGCCGAAACAGCTGGCACACAGGGCTAAGGTGAAAGGCGTCGTGTCTCTCTACGGCACCATCGACTTGCAACTGCTCCATTATTTGGAAGACAGGACTAAAGGGACGACGAAGAATGCTTACAACTTGTTTTTCAGCATGAACATCGGGAATATGACGGGAGACGGGCGTATTGCGCAGTATGCGAAAACAATGTGGTGCCAGGGAGACCGCAGTGTGCCGGAAGAAGCATCGGCGACACGCCTGGAGGACGGGACGATGGAAATCAGATGGAGCACGGACGGCGCCGGCGCAAATGAGCAGCGCGATTTCCTGCAACTGGTGCTCTTCAAGGAGAATGCGAAGCCGGAGACGCCGCCTGAAGACTTGGCGTGGTATTACCCCGACCGTACCGACACTATTTCGCTCTACGAAGCGAAACGCAGCCAAGGACGTTGCGTATGGACGTTGCCGAGAGACCTCTCGCATGCGAAGACGTTGCATCTTTATGGCATTTTTCGCGACCCGGTCACTGCTGCCATTTCCGACAGCTTTTATTTGGGCAGCTTTGAGGTAGACAGCGAACAATAGTGCCCGTCTCAGAGGAAAAGTTTGCGGAATGCCTCCAAGTCGCCTATTGTCAACGCATCTGCCATGTCCTGGATGCTGTTATTGGAATCTGCTTTTGGCTTCAGGCAATTGGAAGCTACGGCAGTCAAGAAACCTCCTTTTACTTCATCATTCGGGAAATCTAAGAGGAAAGTATTCCGGCGCATATTGTAATCCTTAACACTCCTCCAATGCGGCGAGCTCCCAAGCGCGGTAAACGACAGCGATACGGCGCAAAGTGGTGTGCCCTTTGGCGGAAGCGTATTTGGCATCCGTGGCGTACTGCTGCAATTGCTCCCGGGCTTCCACCAGCTTCGCCGCAACCTCCGCATCCGTCGCTTCGTGCTTCAAGTACTTAAACTCCACCACGTAGCAGTACTGCATCTCCGGATGGTGCAAAAAATTCGGCGACATCCACAGGTCGCTGAAACCTTTCCCCATTTCCTGCTCCGGGAAAATTACAAAATAGCTTGTCAGGTTCATATACACCAGGTGCAGCGTCTGGATGGCTTTCTCTCCCTCAATGTAATCGCGGATGCTCGTCTGGTTCCGCACCTCCTCAGCAAAGTACTCGAAAACAGGACGCCATGCGCCGCGATAAGCCATGTCACGCATCAAGCCGCGCAACTGAAAAGTCTTGATTTCAAATACATCCGCATCGCGGTAACCCTGCTCAATGTAAGAGAAAAGAATTTGACGTATCGTCAGGTTCGGCACTTTCAACACAAGGTCGCCATACTCCACGCGGTCAATCGTCAAAATGCCAAAATAGAACAACAGCGAAATAAAATTGTCAGGCTGTATCAAATCCTCCGCCGGAAAGCTCGTCTGGATGTCTGTGGTTATCTCACCTTTTTCCGCAATCTCCTTGATGCGTGAGAAATTGCCGTTCAAATGCTTGTCCAAGATTATCAAGTACTTCAGCTTCTTATAATCCGTCCTCACATTGTTGTCCACCAAAGCTTCCGGCACCTTACGGTTGGATGTCAGGTAATTGACAAAATAAAGCACCATGTCCGGATTGTACATCTTCACGTCCGTGCAATCTTTCGCAAAACAATAGTTGTCATACCACTTCCGCATGACATCCAAGATTTCCTCCGTATCACCCTCCCATCTGCCTTCCGACTTGTAATATTCCAGCATCTCGCGCACCTCTCCCTCCGTAAAGCCCAGCACTTCATTGAAACGCGGGTCTAACGTAATCATCGAGGCAATGTTGAAGCCGCTCGTCACGTCATCCAACGTCACAGGCGATACCCCGCTGATGAACATCCGCTTGAAAGAAGCCCCGACATCTGTCGTCGCACCCTTGATTTTATTGAAAAAGAAGCGGAAAAAGCCTGCCCCATGCGTCAAGTCATGATAACGGCTGTGCCCATAGCGCGAAAGCACTACATTGGTAAAGTTGTCGTACTCGTCAATAATCAGGTACACTGGCAATCCAGCCTGCAAGCAACGCAAAGCGACATACTCCAAGCGAGCCCCCGCATTGGTTGCCTTCGCATACCCCTCCAGATAATCATCCCCTAACAAGCCGGCATACTTGGCATTGAAATGGTCAAAACAGAACGA
>CALUKF010000099.1 GCA_944321145.1 uncultured Odoribacter sp.
TCTGATTTTGAAGTTTAATTTTTCGCAGGTGAATCCTGATCCGGAGGTGCTGAACCAGTCTTTTGAGGAGCATACAGCGTTGTGCTTTAAGGATTTTAATGAAAAGTATTCTCATTTGTTGGGGGAGGATTATTTAGAGGGGTTCGCGCAAACGGTGAATGCCGAGAATCGTTTGGAGTATATTGCCTTGTGTTGCAAGCAAAGGAATTTGCCAGTGTACCTGATTATTGACGAGTACGACAATTTTACCAATGTGGTGCTCTCGCGCTATGGGCATAGCCGTTATCACGACTTGACGCATGGAGCAGGCTTTTTCCGTTTCTTCTTCAACAAGATTAAAGGTGCGACAACGGGTGCGGGGGCTTCTTTCAAGCGGATGTTCATCAGTGGGGTATCGCCTGTGACTTTGGACGATGTGACGAGCGGTTTCAATATTGCCTCGATGATTACGTTAGACCCGCGGTTTAATGAAGTGTTGGGCTTTACGGAGGGGGAGGTTCGGGAGATGCTGGAATATTACAAGTCGGAAGGCAGATGGGAGGGTGATACGGAGGAAATTTTGGGCATTATGCGGAAATGGTATGACAATTATTGTTTTTCAGAAACCTGCACGGATGTGAAAATGTATAATCCGGACATGGTGCTTTATTTTGTGAATTACCTGACAGCGAATAGGATGGTGCCCAAAACGCTTGTAGACAATAACGTCAAGACGGATTATAAGAAGCTGAAGTACTTGATAATCTTGGACAAGCATTTGAATGGCAATTTCTCGCGCATCAAGGAGATAGCGGAAAAAGGTGAGATAACCACGGACATCCAGACGAGCTTTCCGGCGGAGGATTTGATACAGCCGGACAATTTTATTTCGCTGTTGTTCTATTTCGGCATTTTGACGATAGACCGCGTGGAGCGGGGCAGGTCAGTACTGAAAGTGCCGAACCTGACGATACGTCAAATCCTTTTCTCTTACATTGAGCTGGGCTACCGCGATGCGGATGTCTTTAAAATCAAGACTTTTTATTTAAACGACTTGATGTCGGGCATGGCGTATGACGGGGATTGGCGTCCTGTTTTTGACTACTTTGCTGAAGAGGTGCGGAACCAGACGAGTATCCGCGATTACATAGAGGGTGAGAAAGCCATCCAGACGCTGCACTTAGTGTATATGAACCTGACGAGCTATTTTGTAATTTTCCCGGAGCAGGAGATGGGGAAAGGTTTCAGCGACCTGTGGATGTCGCCGAATTTTCTGCACCATCCGGAGATGCAGTACTGCTACGTGGTGGAGTTTAAGTACTTGAAACACGAGGCGACGGATGCAGAGGTGGCGGCGAAGCTGGAGGAAGCCCGTGAGCAGTTGCGGCAGTACGCCACGGATGCCAAATACGCTTCCGCCAAAGGGCACACCACTTTGCGCCGCATTGCGGTCGTTTACCGCGCTTGGGAATTGGCGGCACTGGAGGAAGTCACTTGTTGAATATTCACTTAATTCTGTGTGTTGTAAATTTGAATAATTCTATAAATTACTGATATGATAGTATTTCCAAATGCAAAAGTAAATATCGGGTTGTTTGTGACGGGCAAACGCCAAGATGGATTTCATAATTTAGAAACTGTTTTTTATCCGATAGGTTTGTCGGATATACTTGAGATAGAGGGCGTCGAAGGTAAGGGGGGAATGTGTTCCCTTACGCAGACGGGGATAGATGTGGAATGTGAGGCTGAGAAGAATTTGGTGGTAAGGGCGTATAGATTGTTAGCAACGGATTTTGATTTGCCGTCGATGCGTGTTCATTTGCATAAAGTGATTCCTTTTGGGGCTGGATTGGGCGGAGGGTCATCAGATGGCGCTTTTATGCTGAAGGCGATTAATGATTATTTTGATTTGAAACTCAGTGCGGAGCGTTTGGAGGAGTATGCTGCCCGTTTGGGGAGCGATTGTGCTTTCTTTGTGCGCAATCGTCCGGCATTTGCTTCCGGCAAAGGAGAGCAGTTGGAAGAGATTGGCTTGTCGTTGGAGGACTACCATTGGGTGGTGGTGAAGCCTTCTTTTGGAATATCGACGGCAGATGCCTATTCCGGTATTGTTCCCAAGGCTGCAGGATTTGACTTGCGGAGATTGGCTACCGTGCCTGTGGAGCAGTGGAAAGAGGTGGTGGGTAATGATTTTGAGGCAAATGTGTTTGCGAAACATCCCCAACTGGGAGCGTTGAAACAGCGTTTGTATGATGCAGGGGCTGTGTTCGTTTCCATGACGGGAAGCGGTTCCGGGATATATGGGTTGTTTAAGAAAGGACAGCAGGTAAATTTGTCTTGCCCGGATTGTTGGGTTTGGCAAAATGATTAATGATTAGAGAGATGAAGATATATTTGACAGTCATATTAATAGGATTGGTTTCGGCTTTCATTGGCATAATCCCTTTGTTGAAGAAGAAGGCAGACCGTTATTCCTTGATTGCGGCATTCCTGTTGTTTTTCATGATGCCGTATATCATCTTTCATTTGAATCTGCCGTGGACAGCATGGTGGTGGAAAGGGATGGTCGTGTCGGGGGCATTGGCTTTGCCCTTGGTGATTACCTCGTGGAGGGGCAGTTCGCGATGCGCTTTCCCGTTGTTTTTAGTGTCGATTGTAGTCGGAGCTTTTATCTCTTTTCTGGGGCATTATTTGTTATAAAAAAGGAGGCGGGAGCCTCCTTTTTCGTTTATTCTTAAACTTTTCTCGTTAGTCCTGTTTGAGGTGTACATCCATTTGCGGGAATGGGATATTGATGTTCTCTTGCGTGAAGGTTTTGTAGACTTTCTCGTTCATGTCGAAGAACACATCCCAATAATCAGGAGATTTTACCCATGCCCGGACAACGATGTTGACAGAACTGTCGCCCAATGAATTCAGGGCAATGAAATAGGCAGGGGTGGTGAGAATACGGCTGTCGTTGTTTAGCAGGCGGGCGATGACTTCTTTTGCTTTGTCGTAGCTGTCGCCATAAGCGATGCCGAATACCCAATCTACGCGGCGGGTTTCTTCTTTGGAATAATTTTCGGTGATTCCGGTCGATAGCCCGCCGTTGGGCACGATGATGATTTTATTGTCGGGAGTCGCTAAAATGGTATTGAAAATTTGAAATGGAAAGTTTTTGATGAACTGGAAAAAATTCCTAAAACCTTTACAACGGTTGATTCCTTTATGGTTTATGCTAAAAAACATAACTTTTCAGACGGTGCAATTATATCTTCTTTGATAACGCCATCCATGAGCAGCTATGAACATATCATTCCAAAATCGGCAGAAGGTGAAGATAAATACTCTA
>CALUKF010000100.1 GCA_944321145.1 uncultured Odoribacter sp.
CCGTACAGGCTGCAAATATCCCACAGAGCCGTCTCTGCCCCGCCCAAAATCAAGCTCAGCCCGTAATGGTCTGCCGGATAATCCAAGGTCGTAATGCCCAGCTGCTTCAAATCGTCGTAAAAACGGACATACGTGTAATCCCTCAGCAAGCGGACAAAAGGTATGTTCAGCGATTGCGCCAAAGCCTGCGAGGCAGGAACCGCCCCTTTGAAATCACGATTGAAATTTGAAGGATTATAATCCCCGAAACGCGAAGGGATGTCCGGCACCAACGTATGGGGCAGGATGAAACCCGCCTGCAACATTTCGGCATACAACACAGGCTTCAAAATGCTGCCGGAACTCCTCCGTGAGCGGATAATGTCCACATCGTTCCCCCCGCTCCCGGGACGGGGCAGGCTATTGCCCACATACGCCCTCACCTCGCCGGTCGGCACATGCGCCACGAGGACGGCAATATTATAAATGTAATTCTGGCTCAACATCGCCGCATGCCTCTCCACAATGTCATTAACCTGCCGCTGCAAATGGCGGTCAATATAAGTGGGGCACACCTCTCCCCGCCTCTCTGCGTCGGCACGCATCAGCAAATGCGGCGCAAGATTGCGGCTCTCATACAACGCCTGTGGCAAGGGTTCTGCCAACGCCAGCGTATAAGTATCGTCAGACAGGAAACCGTAGCGGTAGAGTTTCTCCAACAGTCGGTCCCTTTTTTCCTTCAGCAAAGCATTGTTCCTGCCCGGATAAATTAGGGCGGGCGCATTGGGCAACACTGCCAGGAGCGCCGCCTCTGCCCAACTCAACTGTTCCGGCTGGCGGTTGAAATACTTCAAGGCAGCGGCACGCAGTCCCACGACATTGCCGCCAAAAGGCGCATGCGAAGCATAAAGCGCAAGGATTTCCTGTTTGGAATAACTCTGCTCCAAACGGAGGGTCAGAAGGATTTCTTTCAACTTCTCGCCCACCGTGCGGGGCGGATTTCCCCGCGAGAGGCGAATCACCTGCATCGAAAGGGTGCTCCCCCCGCTGACAATCCTGCCAGCCCGGAGATTGGCAACGCAAGCGCGTCCAATAGCCCACCAATTTACCCCGTGGTGAAACAAAAAAGCCTTGTCTTCAAACATCAGCAAAGCAGCGACATAACGCGGCGGCAAATCCTTTATGCCGCCGAAACGCAATTGCTCGTCCTCCGCCGTTTTCAGCCCGATGATTTCCCCCTCCCGGTCGAGCAACACCGTGGAATAAGGTACACGGAAAAGCGGGCGGGGCAACAGTGCCCCCCACCCCACGAGCAGCAATAAAAGAAAACCGCCGGCAATCCAAGCGGTTCGCCGCGGTTTCCTGTGACATATTTCCCGAAATGAAGGCATCGCCATGGGTCAATTGAACAGGGAGTCCACAAACTCCTCCCGGTCGAAGACCTGCAAATCCTCTATCTTTTCGCCCACACCGATGTATTTTACCGGAATCTTGAACTGGTCTGAAATACCAATGACCACGCCCCCCTTGGCAGTCCCGTCCAGTTTCGTGATGGCAAGGGCATTGACTTCCGTGGCGCGCGTAAATTGCTTTGCCTGCTCATAGGCATTCTGTCCCGTAGAACCGTCCAGCACGAGCAGCACCTCGTTCGGCGCATCCGGCAGCACTTTCTTCATCACATTCTTTATCTTGGTCAATTCGTTCATCAGGTTGATTTTATTGTGCAGACGCCCCGCCGTGTCGATAATCACCACATCTGCCCCGTCGTGCTTCGCCTTGTTCAGCGTGTCATACGCCACAGACGCGGGGTCAGCCCCCATGCTCTGCTTCACGATGGGCACACCTACCCGTTCCGCCCAAATCTCCAATTGGTCGATGGCAGCCGCCCGGAACGTGTCAGCAGCACCCAACACCACCTTTTTGCCCGCTGCCTTGAACTTGTAAGCCAGCTTCCCGATGGTCGTCGTTTTCCCAACCCCGTTGACGCCGACAACCATGATGACATACGGCTGCCCGTTATCCGGCAGGTCGAATGACGAACCGTCGTTCACCTCATTCTCTTTCAGCAACGCAGCAATTTCCTCGCGCAACACGCGATTCAACTCATCCACGCCCATATACTTGTCCTTCTCCACGCGGGCTTCAATGCGCTCAATAATCCGCACCGTAGTATCCACCCCCACATCCGACGAAATCAGCACTTCCTCCAAATTGTCCAACACTTCCTCGTCCACCTTTGATTTTCCGACAATTGCCCGCGCCAATTTTTTGAATACACTCTCCTTGGTCTTTTCCAACCCTTTGTTTAATGTCTCTTTTTTCGCTTTCCCGAATAAACCGAATAATCCCATGCCTAAAAACAAATTAAATTTCAAAGCACTAAGGTACGATTAATTTTTAAAACCACAACCCTTCGTTCCCAGAAATTGCAAAATAACTGCGGAAAGAGGGCAGAAAGCAGGTACATCGCTGTGGTTTCGCCCGGTATGTGACGTTTCAACCACGCACTCGCCACACTCTCCCTACGTTTGCCGACGTGGAGAAAGCGTCGCGAAAACGTGGCAATAACGGCGGTAAGCAAGCGAATCCCCGGCGTTGCCTCAGCCGATGACCTGCCAGCCGTCCAGCGTGCCGGTCTCGGAGGAGAAGTTCACGCCGATGCGGTAGAGTTTACGGGCATCCGCTCCGTATGGGCGGGCATAACCTTTCTCCTCTATCTGCTTGAGGGCGGCTTCTGTCGTGCCATCTAATTTGAATTCGAAAATGTAGACGTACTTATCGGTTTCAACGATACAGTCTACCCGCCCCTGGCTTTGTTCCTTTTCCGTGTACACGGTGTAGATGCTCATGAGACGAAGGATGAGATAGAAAGTATAGTGGAAATAGCGTTCGCGCTCTGCCTCGTCGTTCTTGCGGCGCATGCTGTAAGGAATGCTGGCAAGGAAGGAGGTCAGCAGTTTGCGAAATGCCTCCAAGTCGCCTGTCTTTAATGCCTTAGCAAGGCGGAAGGCAAGGACGCTTGTGTCTTCTGCAGGTTTCAGGTAATTGAAGGCTACGGCAGTTAGAAAACCCGACTTCACTTCATTATTCGGGAAATCCAACAGGAAAGTTTCTTCCTCCCGGTTATAGTCCTTGATGGTCAGGTAGCCGCTCTGGTAAATCATCGGCAAAGGCATCTCCGCCGTCGCCTTGTAATCCACAAACATCTCTTCACGG
>CALUKF010000101.1 GCA_944321145.1 uncultured Odoribacter sp.
AAAGAAGAATATGCACGATGCCGCCACGGCAAGGCAGAGTATCAAATGGAAGCCTGCCGCCGTTGTCCGGCGTGCATTCAGGAGGTCGCCCTGCCCGTAATAATTGCTAACGCGCACCGAGACCGCCGCTCCCACGCCATAGTAAACCATGAAGCCGAGGGTTGATATGGCGACCATCACTTGGTGGCTCGCCAGGGCGATGCTGCCCAGCCAACCAATCATGATGCCCGTAATGCCGAAGAGGGCAGTTTCCAAACCCATCTGCACACCAATCATCCAGCCCATTTTGTTCAGCGTGAGGAAGTCCGCACGGCTGCGGCGGCTGCGCACGTAGCCGGTGAAATACCGCCGGTAATGGCGGCTGCGACAGAATATCCAAGCGAAAGCCGCCAGCATGAGGATGCGGGAAGCGAGGGTCGAGATGCCTGCACCTGTCACGCCCAGAGGTGGAATGCCCAATTTGCCGTATATCAAGATATAATTGCCGATGATGTTCAGGACGTTTGCCGCTATCATGATGTACATGGGCGTGCGGGTATCCGTGATGCCGTCGGCAAATTGCTTGAAGGCATTGAACAGCATGATGAACACCAGCGACGTGAGTTGCAGGAGGTAATAGGGGCGGATGAGGGGCAGAAGCTCGGCAGGTTGCCCCAGGCGGTCGATATTGAAATAGAGGATGCCCATGACGAGGGTCAGCAGGATGCCTATGCCGCCGTTGGTAATCAGGCTGTGTTTCAGCAATTGCCCGATGCGGAACTTGTCGCGCCGCCCGAAGCATTGCCCCACGAGCGGAGTCAACCCGTACGAGAATCCCAAGCCAAAAAGGATGGGGATGTTGAAGGCGCTGTTTACGAACGAAGCAGCAGCCAAGTGGAGCGTGTCGTAACGCCCCACCATGATATTGTCCGCCAGCCCCACCACCACGATGCCGATTTGCCCGATGACGATGGGAATGCCGATGCGGATAAGTTCCTTGTAATGTGTGCGGTATTGTGCAATAAATGTCTTCATGTCTTTACTCCTGTTTTGCGCGTGCAAAGATAAGGGAATAAAGCCAACGGGCAACACCGCCTTATTGCAAATATCCTTCCGCCTTCAATTGCTCCTGCACTTTCTGCCCGATTTGCTGTCCCCATTGCTGTCCGGCTTGGAAACTGTCGGCGGCAATGCCGGTCTGTGCGGCTGCGAGCTTCTTCCCGGCAGGCGATTCGTAGAATGCGATAATGGCATTCATGTCCTCCAGCGTCAGGTATTTCTGGTAAATCGGTGCAAGCATCTCCACAAAATCCCGTTCCATGGAGGCGGACATTTCCTTCTCCATCTTTTCCCAAACCTCGGCGGGGACTTCTGTGAATTGCGCTTTGAAGACGGCGAACATTTGTGTCATAATTTGTTGCGTCGCGTCCAAACCTCTGGAGACTTTCATCATTTTCTCGACGGCAACCACATATTCCTTGGAAACCTGCACCGTCTGCGCCTTTGCCATCCCCCATGCACAGAGGGAAAAGGCGAGAATCAACATTATTTTCTTCATCGTAAACCTGTTTTTAGTTTTCGCAAAGTTAGAATTTTTTCATAAAAGCGGCAATATCGTAGTGCAGAACGGGAAAAATTTTCTAACTTGCACCCGTAAATTAATGTATGGTACTATGAGACGCTTTATATCGCTTATCGCCCTGTTGTTAATGACGTGCGGCTCGCTCTGCGCGGATTCTTTCGTATTGGGAAAATTGAAACAAATCCCTCAAATCAGCGACATTCAGGAACTGAAAGTCGACCCGTTCAATGAATATTACCAGTTTTGCTTCGAGCAACCCATTGACCATGCCGACCCCGGTAAAGGCACTTTCAAGCAGCGCGTCCTCCTCGGGCACCGGGCTGCGGATGCCCCCGTCGTTGTCGAATTGGAAGGCTATTTCCTGTTCTCTAAAGATGCCGGCGAATTGTCTACCCTCTTTGAGGGCAACCAGCTGACCATTGAACACCGCTTCTTTGACGAGAGCGTGCCTGCGGACGGGATTCCTTGGGAATACCTCACCATCCGCCAGGCTGCCGATGACCAACACGCCATCATCCAAGCCATCAAGCAGAACCTTTACCCCGCCTCCAAATGGATATCCACCGGCATCAGCAAAGGTGGGCAGACCACCATCTTCCACCGCTATTTCTACCCGGAGGATGTGGACATCAGCGTGCCTTACGTGGCTCCTCTCAACCTGGAGTATGTAGACCCGCGCTTAGGGAAATTCCTCGACAAATTGGGCACGGCAAAGGGAGGTTTCGGTAGCTTCACCTCATGGGACGACCTCAACGCGCCCCATTGGACGATTCGCGACTTTCAGATTCTATGCTTCGAGCACCAAGACACCTTGGCGCAAATGCTGGAAGCATACGCTACAGAGCATCAATTCACCTACAACGCAGTGGGCGGCGTGAAGCGTGCCTTGCAATTGGTGATTTTGGAATACCCCTTTGCCTTCTGGCAGTGGGGGCGCAACCCGGCAGATATCCCCACCGAGGAGACGGCGGAATGGGATGAAATATTCAAACACCTGCTTTTCGTATCCGACCCTTCCTTCTTCGAGGACAAGTATTTGGAGCGCATGCGCCCCTTCTTCTATGCGGCACTGACCGAAACGGGCATGTATGAATACAACATCAAGCCCTTCAAAAAATACATGCCCGACGAGAAAGGAAACATCGACTTCTCGTTTGCCTACCCGGAAGGCATGAAGCGCAAGCCCTTCAACTCCGGGCAAATGGAGGCAATCAATACTTGGCTCCAGACCGATGCTGAGCGGATACTCTTCGTCTACGGCGGAAGCGACCCTTGGTTTGCCACGGCTGTCGACCTGAAAAAGAACGACAAATGCCGCCGCTACATCCGGGGCGACAAGGATCACACCTGCCGCATCAAGGACATCGACCCCGTTTCGCGCGAGGATTTGATAGAGACCCTCAAAGGCTGGCTGGCAGAATGATGCCATTTTTCCCGTGCAAATGCTGCGTAAGTTAAACTACAAAATGCAACTCAAATAATAAATCAGTCGGAAATTACCGACTGATTTAAGGTCAAAAAA
>CALUKF010000102.1 GCA_944321145.1 uncultured Odoribacter sp.
TTATTAGGTGTTTTTGCATTGGAAGAAAAGTTGTTTCCTTCGGTTTTGTCAGAAAAACAGATGAAGCAATATTTGGCTGCAATACAAAACACCAAAGACAACCTAATGGCTTCAACTCAGAAGAAAAAGAAAAACAAGGACAAACACCTTAAAGAATCAACATATTAATCAATAATCATGAATGCTATCCGTTTGTTTTTTCTATCGATATTATTTGTGCTTTGGGGAGGGAAAGCCTTGCTTGCTCAAGAAGAAGGGCGAGCCGTAATTTACATGCAATTATTAGATAGCGTAACCCAAGAAGCAGTACCTTGGGCAACCATTTCCATTTATCCGGAGGGGCAGGACAAGGCAGTGCGATATGGTGTTTCCAACAGCGAGGGATATGTGGAAATTATAGGGATGCCGAAAGGGAAATTCTTTTTGGCAATAGAGCATGTTAGTTACAATACCGTATTGCAATATGTATCGATAGAAAAACAACGAACAGTAAATTGTGGAAAAATATGGATGGTAGAACGGGACGTACAGTTGGATGATGCGGTCGTGACGGCACAAGCCATTGTGCAAAAAGGGGATACTACAGAATACAATGCCGCCTTTTTCAATCCCGCACCAACAGACTATTTGGGGGATTTGTTGAAAAAGATGCCCGGTCTTGAAATCATCGGGAGCAATATCTTTTTTAAGGGAGTACGGGTAGAAAGCTTAACCGTAGAAGGGCGCCCGTTTTTTATGGGAGACAACACAATTGCTTTGGAGAATTTACCGGCATACGCAGTGGAAAAGGTCAGCGTGTTCAAACGCAAACGAGACAAGCTCAGCGGGATTGACAATCTAGTCAATGCCCCTTTGCAATTGAATGTTGTGCTGAAAGAAGGAATGAAAACCGGCATCATCGGAAATTTGACACCAAGCTATGGTACGAAATCGCGCTATCTGGTAAAAGGGCTGTTGGGGCATTTTGGAAAAAAGAGCACAGAGGCATGGATTGTTTCCGCAAACAACACATCAAGGAATGTAGGAAATAGTTCTGTATATAGTGCAGGGGGTATGATGCCAGCATTTCCAATGCCTATTACAAGCGGATACGAAGGTGATGTTGAGACCATCCTTACCGGGCTGGATTACGCAAGAAATAATCCAGAGACATACGATTTAATTTATATGAATGGCGTTTACAAGCATAGCAAAAGTTTCCTTACCACTTCCAGCCGGAGAGAAACTTCCCTGACGGACGGTTTCTCATTATACCAATCAGACGACGTAGATGCCGGCAGTTCCAATGAAGGCAGCTTGACCTTCCGGCTATACAAAAGCATCGAACGGGAAGGGAAAAGAACTATCGTTATTGACCTCTCCCCTTTGTTGGGTTATACGAAAGGCAAACAAAACAGTAATGAAAACTTTTCCATGTTACGGGAAGGAATTACCCGCAACTCCAGTTGGGGGGAGATATCTAACAAAAGACAAACAAGTGCAGGAAACGCATCGCTTTCTTTCGGCCTCAGCATGCACAGAAGTACGAAGCTTTTCCATTTTTCTTCTTTTGACATAAATGTGGGCTATTCCACTACAAAGACAGACAACCGAAATGGTTCGACAACCTATTGGAGTACTGACACCTCCCAAATCATTGACCAAAACAGAAAGAGTCAACAAGACCATTTGAACTTAGGAAGTGGAATCTGTTTAGGCTTGCCATGGGATATAGATTTCAATTATGACATTGATTATGACCGCTCTACTTCCAAAGTGGAAACCTGGAACTACAATAAAGAGACGGAAACTTTTGACCGACTTGCTGACGATGAAAGCGGCTACGTGAAAAATGAAACCGTGGAACATCATTTGGAATTGAAAAAAGTAATATCCATTCCTGATGGGCATCTACTGAATTTTTGGGTTTTTACTGCAAAAGTAGTCCCTGTATGGATGCGGACAACTGCTGAAAATAAGGAGATTATTTACCGCAGGTGGAATTTCGTCCCCTCCATATCTTACGAAAGCCGAGATCTTGATTTCAGTTATACGACCGCCATCCGTCATCCGAATTTGACCGAATTACAGCCTATTATGGATAACAGTAATCCACTTTATATTTCAGAAGGGAATCCCAATTTACGACCGGCTTATACCCACTCTTTAAGATTTAGACATAGCATTAATTTCCTTACTTACAATGTAAACGGCAGTTTAACACAACACAAAATCATACGAAAAAAAATAGTGGATTCCTTAGGCGTAACACGAAGCATGCCAATAAATACTGATATGGATTACCAAGCAGACGCTTCAATCAGGATAGTCAGATTTCCTTTAAGCCGGCATATTACCTTAGGAGGGACTTTAAAGGGAGGATATGTCAGGGGCGTAGGGTATGATTCAGAAAAAAAATACCATTCCAATAGTTTTACAGGCAATACCTCCCTTACATTGTATTACAGCCGTCCATTTTTCAATTTCAATGTAAATGGCTATGGCAGATTCTCTGCTACACGTTTTTCTCTACACAGCATTGAAGAAGAAACCACTTGGACTACCGGTATAAGCGGGCATTTAGATTGGGCATTGCCATACGGGATTAATTTGGTGTCGGACTATACCTATTCTCATTACATTGGTTTCAAGTCGGACAACA
>CALUKF010000103.1 GCA_944321145.1 uncultured Odoribacter sp.
TATGATGCCAATACGGAAGTAGGCCATTTCTACGTCTTGGGCGACGGCAGCACACAGAGACTTGCCTTGCATTACAATGGCCCGTTGAAAAATCCGGCCATTGTAATCAATGAGGTACCCGTTTCAGCCAACACTCACATCACGGTGAAGGGCAACATCTACAACGCCGGACTGGTTGATGGCTATATCACGGCCACCGTAGACGGGAATTGGAAGCCTGAAGTAACGGAAGACTTTGATGGTGGCTCTGACTAGTCCTTCCCCGAATGGGGAGACGGCGGCTACGATGATGTGGTAGGGTACTGATAGGCTGGCGTGAGCGAGGATTGGCTTAACTCGGACAAACCTTTTTAATTGATTGCGCATGATTGGCAAATTCAAATTCCGGACACTCCCGATGCTGGCAGCCGCCGTGCTGCCGGCACCGGGGAACGGAAAATACCCCCCCTTTTTCGTTCAAGCGGATTTGCAATCCGCTTGTTTCTTTTCTCTCGCCCTGAGTAGGAAGCGCACTCTTTCGTCTCGTTCAATCGGCTTCGCAATCCGCTTGTTCTATCATATAGGCATTCGCCTTCACACAATTTTGCGCAGAAAAAAGACTGTTTTGGCAAAAAGTGCGTATCTTTGTAGCATAATTATAACACTACAAGATTATGGCATTAGAAATTAAAGCAATCCCCACGCTTAGAGGCAAAGAAGCCGAACGCTTCGTACAAGAAGCAGAAAAAGCTTGCCAAAGCAAGGAGAAAACGGATTTCAGCAAGCAGGTGAAAATAGCCCGTGCCATATTGAGAAAAGCCAATATGCTATAAGCATGGGATTTCAAGCGGCTTCGCAATCCGCTTGCTTTACAGTACCGTGGCATCAAGGTACAACCTATATACAACCTCCGTACAATCCGGGTATTTTTTCCAACCTTGCTGCTACCTTTCTGCGGAGTTTCTGCGACGCCCGCCGCAGAAACTCCGCAGAAAGGCGGGAGAAAATAAAAGGGAAACAGCCGGATTGTACGGAGGTTGTACCCAGGTGGCAGGCAGATGCCACCCAGTCAACTTTTTTCAGGAAAGGACACGATTCAAACCTATTACTACAAAAATTGCCAGTCGTCGATGGTGCCTGTCTTCGAAGAAAAGTTCACGCCCACCTTGTAGAGCTTGCGCGGGTCTGCCGCGTAGGGACGGGCATAGCCCTTGTCCTCGATTTGCTGCAAGGCTGCTGCTGCCGTGCTATCCAGCTTGAACTCGAAGATGTAGACATAGTTGTCCGTCTCGACGATGCAGTCCACCCGTCCCTGGCTTTGCTCCTTCTCCGTGTACACCACGTAAAGGCTCATCAGCCGCAGAATCAAGTAGAAGGTGTAATGGAAATAGCGTTCCCATTCCCGCTCGTCGTTCTTCCGGCGCATGCTGTAAGGAATGCTTGCCAGGAATGCCGTCAGCAGTTTCTGGAAAGATTCCAAGTCGCCCGCTTTCAGCGTCTTGGAAAGCTGCAACGCCAAACTCCCGGCATCTTCCGATGACTTTAAGTAATCGGAGGCAATGGCAGTCAAAAAGCCTGCCTTCACTTCATTATTCGGGAAATCCAACAGAAAAGTGTCATCCTCCCAATCGTAATCCTTAATGGTCAGGTAGCCACTCTGGTAAATCATTGGCAGCGGTTTTTCCACGGTCGCCTTGTAATCGATAAAATCCCGGCGGAAATAATAACGCCCCGTCATCTCGTCCAAACCCTCCTGCGCATGGCTCAATAGGCGCAACAGGTAAGTCGGAGTGCCGGAACGGAACCAATAGTCCTGCATTTCTTTATAGCGGAACACGTTCAGCAGGCTGAATGGGTTGTATACATCTGCCATTCGGGTACTGAAATGGTAGCCGTCGTAACGCTGTTTCAAAAGCCGCTTCATCTCCGGAACCCCCTGCCTGAACTTTTTTGCCATCTCGGCTATCGGTTCGGCAAAATAGTGCTCCATCTCCTCCTGCGTGATGCCGCACAACGTATCAAAATCCTCTACCATGCTGATGTCTGCCGGTTGGTTGAAGCCGCTAAATACCGTGATTTGCGAAAACTTCGTCACCCCCGTCAGCAGCACGAACTGCAAATCTTCGTCCGCCGCCTTGAACGTTGAGTAGAAGCCATGCAGCACTTCCCGGTTCCGCTCCTCCAGCAGGACGCGGTTACCGTCCACGACAACTTCTGCTCCCGAATCCAGGACGTCCAGCAGAGGCTTGTCGTACTCGTCCACCAGCACCACGCAGCGACGCCCCGTCCGCTCGTGCGCTTGCCGGAGCACATAGGCAAAGCGGTCGCCTAAATTCGTCCATTTGGAGCTGCCCCCGTACTTCTCTTCCCAAGTCGCGACATAACCTTCCAGCTTCTGCCCCAATGTACCTTCTTTCGTAAAATCCACGCCGTTGAAATCAATATGGAACACCGGGTATTCAAACCAGTCCTTCTCTAAACTATCAATTTTCAAACCTTTAAACAATTCCTTGTGCCCCAAGAAA
>CALUKF010000104.1 GCA_944321145.1 uncultured Odoribacter sp.
GGCAAGCATCATGCCTTCCGGATAACCCGGGTTGATGCAACGGATGATGACTGCCATTGCGCCAATCAGGAATCCGTAAATATACTTCCCGGTGTCCGTCTGGGCAGAGGTTACAGGGTCGGTTGCCATGAAGACTGCGCCGAAAGCGAAACCGCCCATCAGCAATTGGGCTACAGCCGGAACACCCGAAATGCCCTCGAACGCCCATGCCATTACGAAGCCGCCCACGAATACCGACAGCATCGTCCGCCAGCTTGCCACGTTGGTCATCAGCAGGATGACTGCGCCAATCAGGATGCAGAAAGTGGAAGTCTCGCCGATTGAACCGGGGATAAAGCCCCAGAACATGTCCGCCATGCTGTAAGTTACTTCTTGTCCCAATGCCATTTGCGCCAGCGGCGTAGCCTGTGAGATGGCATCAGCCGTGTCGCTCGCAATCCAAACCTTGTCGCCTGAAATCATGGAAGGGTAGGAGAAGAAAAAGAAAGCGCGTGCCACGAGAGCCGGGTTCCAAATATTCATCCCCGTGCCGCCGAAAATCTCCTTGCCGATAATCACGGCAAAAGCCGTAGACAATGCAATCATCCACAGCGGCGCTTCTACCGGCATCACCATCGGTATCAGCAAGCCTGACACCAAGAAGCCTTCGTTAATCTCGTGCCCTTTCACTTGGGCAACGGCAAACTCAATGCCCAACCCCACAACGTATGACACGACAATCATCGGCAGCACTTTCCACAAGCCGTAGAAAAACAGTTGCCAGAACGAAGTCTGTGCCAATTCGCCAATGGCGTTAAAATGCTGGTACCCCACATTGTAAATGCCGAATAACAAAGCCGGTATCAAGGCAATCACGACAATAATCATCGTGCGTTTCAAGTCCACAGCGTCCCGGATATGCGCTCCGGTGTCCGTCGTGCGGTTCGGCACAAAAAGAAAAGACTCAAAGCCCGTGAAGACGGAATGCAGTTTCGCAAACTTGCCTCCTTTCTCAAACTTGGGCTTTTGCCTATCTAAATAATTCCGTAAAAAATTCATCTTTGTAATATCGTTAATCGTTAATCACTCATCGTTCATCGTTAATTGGTTTCCCGCATCATCAGTTCGATACCCTCGCTTACGATTTTCTGTACGGGGATTTTCGACGTGCAGACAAATTCACACAGGGCGAAATCCTCCGGAGCCACCTCATAGATGCCCAATTGCTCCATCTGGTCAATGTCCTGTGCCAGAATCGCCTTCAGCAAATACACCGGATAGATGTCCATCGGCAGCACCTTCTCATATTGTCCCGTCACCACAAAAGCCCTCCGCTCGCCGTGGTAATTGGTGTCAAGCGTATAATGCTTCTTCGGGCAAAGGAACGACGGGAACAGCCTGGAGGCTGAGAACTTGTTGAATCCAGGAGCCGCCCAGCCCAGGAACTCGTAATGGTTGCCTTCCGGAATCACGGTGACCAGGTTGTCATAATAGCCTAAGAAACCGTCCTTTTCTACCCGTGTGCCGGTCAGGACATTGCCCGAAATGATGCGCTCTTCCACGTTCCCTTTCAGCTTGCCGTTCGTGATGTCGGCAATCGAAGCGCCGAGCGTGCAGTGATAATACATGGGTCTCGCCACTTCCGAACCGGCAAGCGCAATCACCTTTTGCGCGTCGAACCGCCCTTCCGTGAAGAGCCGCCCGATGATGGCAACGTCCTGCACATTCACCGTCCAGACAATTTCCCCCTTGTTGATGGGATTCAGGTGGTTGATTTGGATGCCCACATTGCCTGCCGGGTGAGGACCTGAGAAATAATTGATTTCCACGTTTTTCAACTTCGTGAACACCGAAGCCTGCGGCGCCCCTGCCGGGAGATTCAGGTTGATGTCCTTGCCGCTCAGCTTCTTCAGGCAGTCGATGCCCGCCTGCAGCGCTTGCTCTTGCCCGTTCAGCGCCACGTCATAGTCTGGGGCTAAAGGGGCGCTGTCGAACGCGGAGACGAACACCGCTTTCGGCTGCGATTCCGGATTCGCCACAATGTCATACGGGCGTTGCTTCACCATCGGCCACACGCCGCTTTCCTGCATCCGGCTGACGATTTCCTCCCGGCTCAGCCGGTTGACATCCGCTTTGCCGAAATCCCGGTAACGGTTCTCTCCGTCCGACTTGACAATGATTTCCAACAATTTGCGTCGCTCTCCACGCTTGATTTCCTCAACCGTGCCGCTTACGGGCGACGTGAACTTGACCTCAGGGCGCATCTTGTCCGTAAACAAGGCGTCCCCTGCCTTCACTTCGTCACCGACCTTGACGGCGAGCTTCGGGGTCAGCGCGCGGAAGTCCGTGGGCTTCAGGGCATACCTGCTCCCTGCGCCCAGCGTTTGGACTACTTTGTCAGCTTCTCCGTTCAGCTTGATATCAAGGCCTTTCTTTAATTTGATTACCTTGGACATGATTATTCTTTCACTATTTTAATGATTATATTTTTCTTCAAATCAGCCACAAATATACGAACCAATTACGTAATTTTATCGCTAATCGCCGGATATTTTTTAAGAAAATATTTAAAAACCGTGGCATGGTATTTGCAATATCCTTTTCAAGTAAATGTAAAATTGAGAAAAATACAACGGATATGAGACCATTATTAGCGTTATTCTTCATAGTATTAGTGACTTTGGGAGGATGCAAATCCGGAAAGGAAATACCGAACCTCGATAATGTCAAATGGAAATTAACCCATCTGAACGGCAAGGAAGTTGTCCTGAACTATCCGGAAAACGAGATTTTCATGTTCTTTAATGGCACAGAAAAGAAGGTAAACGGGCGTGCTGCCTGCAACCGGTACTTCGGAAACTACGAGATTACCGACACAAAACTCACTTTTTCCTCCATCGGCGCCACCCGTATGGCATGCCCGGGGGACGGGGAATGGGAGGCTGAATTCTTCCAGACCTTAGAGACCGTCGACACCTACACCCTCAAAGACGATGTGCTCACCCTTTACTCCAAAGACCAGCCCGTCGCCGTGTTCCAGGGTGAAAAAGCGGACATACACACACCAATGCAATAAACTGACATTCTTTTTAGTCGTAGGGGCTGCGCCATCCGGCGCGGCCCCTGTCTTTTTCATTCATCGTTCATCGTTAATCGCTCATCAATACTTAAAGCTGCTCCCGCCGATAAACTCACGGATAATCGACGTCGGGGGAATCTCGCGGCTGGGCACGGCACGGATATACGACAGGAACTTCAGCAACCGCAACGCCTTCGAATGCTCCGGATGCTGCTGCGACACCTCCCTCAACAGCGGTTCCGCCTGTATCTTCAACGCCCCCAGTTCATACGTGAGGGCAGAATTGAACATCGCGTCCGCCTCCTCCTGGTAGGGCACGATGTGCTTCCGTTCGCCCTCCAGCACGCTTTCCCACCGCTTGATCGTGTCAAAGGCGGAATAATTGCGGTACTTGTAATCGCGCACCATCCGCCTCAGCAGCCGGTTGTCCGCCGGATTGATAAGGTTGTGGCTGTCGATGGCAATCGAAGTCAATGCCGACACGAATATCTTGAACAAAGCCCTCGGCGGCAACAGTCGCGTGAGCTTCGGGTTCAGCCCGTGGATGCCCTCCACGATAATCACATTATTGTGCGCCATCCGGAGCCGTTCCCCGTCATAAAAACGCTGCCCCGTCTCAAACGAAAACTTCGGAATCTCCACCTCCTCGCCCGCCATGAGCCGCTCGATATTATCCGTAAACGTCGCGATATCCAGCGCGTCGATTGACTCATAATCATACTCCCCCTTCTCGTCCCTCGGCGTCAGCTCCCGGTTCACGAAATAATTGTCCAATGAGAGATTCACCGGCTTGATGCCGTTCACCATCAGCTGCACCGCCAGCCGCTTGCTGAACGTCGTCTTCCCCGACGACGACGGCCCGGCGATGAGCACCACCTTCACCTTCCCCTGCCGTGCCTTGATTTGGTCGGCAATCTGCGAAATCTTCTTCTCGTGCAACGCCTCGCAAACCTTGATGACCGGACCCGTATACCTCTGCTCAATCAACTTGTTGAGGCTTCCGATATTCGTCACCTCCAAAATCTTGCACCACCGTTTATGCTCGTTGAACACCTCATACAGCTTGTCCTGCGGGAGCGTGGGCAACAGCGCCGACGGATTCCGCCGGTCAGGCAGCTGCAACAACATCCCGTCCTTATAAGGAATCAGCCCGAACACTTTCAGGCAGCCCGTAGACGGCGCAAGGTTCCCGTAAAAATAATCCGGCAACCCGTCTATATAATATAAAGAGGTATACAGCCGCCCCCGTGTCTCCATCAGGTCGGTTTTATCCTTCAGCCCCTTGCGGCTGAAAATGCCCACCGCCTCCTCCGTGGGAATATCCTCCCGGATAATGGGATAATCCGCCTCCACAATCCGCTCCATCTCCATCCTGATCCGCTCCACATCCTCCGCCGGAACCACCCCCTTCCGGTCGCCGAGCCGGCAAAAAATGCCGTTCGAAATAATATACTCCGCCCGCAATGCCCGTCGGGGAAAGACACGCGACACTGCCTTATAAAGCACGAAAATCAGCGACCGCGTGTACACGCTGTAACCGTCCATCGTCCCCGCGTCGATAAAATTCACCCTCAGCGGCGCCAGCGCCAAATACTGCAAATCCTGCAACTGATTGTTCACCAGTGCCGCCAGGATATGGTGGTGATTCTCCGGATACACCACCTGCTTCACCTCCCGCAGGCTCGTGCCCGGCTCCACCTGATACGTCCTCCCCGTATTCTCGCAAGTAATAGTAATCATCTTCATCTCATTCAAATTTACCGCCGGCTAAATTGCCGGCTTACCCTCACCCCATCAAATTCCATACCGAATTTCGACAAACGCTCCCAGCTCCCCCTCGTTAATCCTTAATCGCTCATCGTTAATCTAAAATACGCTGATGGCGAGAACGCCGTCCCGTCCTCCCGCATGAAATAAAGGTACACATGCGCCCCTCCGTTCCGTCCCTCCGGCAGCTCCCCCTCCGCGTCCATCCACGCCTCATGCCTCCCTGCCGCTTCCAGCTCCCTCCGCCGCCGCTCCATCGCCTCCCTGCCCATCATCCCCCCGTCCAGCACGAACCGCCCCGTGCCGTCCCCCC
>CALUKF010000105.1 GCA_944321145.1 uncultured Odoribacter sp.
CCGGTGTCCGCCGGCACCATCCCGTAGCTCTCGCCCTCCTCCATCGCGAAAGCCACCAGGCGGTCGTCCGGCTTCCCCCGGAAAGGTTCTTGCGACTGCTCCCAACAGAGCCGCACGGTGTCCTCGTCCTCGAAAGTCGCCAGCAGGCAGTCCGGCAAATCCAGGTGCCCGGTGCTGAGCTGCACCTTCGCATAGTCTACAATCAGCCCGCCCTGCGTGAAGTTGTGGATGTTCGCCTGCACAAAGCGGTTGAAACCCGTCATGCCCTTGGCGCATTTGCTCCGTTTCCATATCAGGTGGAGCGACTGCTCAGAGGCGGCGCGGTAGAGCAACACCGCCGCATTCAGCCGCCTGCGCTGCATCAGCTGGGCAGGGGTGGGCGGCTTGCTCCTGTGGGGCGTGTGCCGCCGGATGTACATCCCGTTGCGGGTCTGGCAGACCTCGATATCCCCGAACTTCCCGGAGATGTGGCTGAAAAGGGTGGAGAACGCTTTAGCCATGACGCCTCCTTCCCTTGCTGTGGAACAGGCTGCCCACGCCCTCAATGCCACGCCCCACGACGTAGCCGCCCAATCCGAATTCCACGAGGTTCCAGAACCGCGAATCGTCATCGAGGTACGGGATTTCCATAAACGCGCCGAGCAGCACGATGGCAGCAAAGGCAAGCATCACCAGCGGGCGCCACGAGCGTTGCAGCCAGTTGCCGCCCGTCTCGCGCTGCACAATGTCCGCCTGCAGGTGTGTCAGCTCTCCCGCATAGCGGCAGACCATCCGGGTCACCTCGGCTTCCAGCTCGCGTTTCTCTTTTGAACTAATGGCAAGGCGGCTGACCATGTCGCCAATCTCCCCTGCCAATCCTTGAAATAATCTCATAGGCATCAAGTTTTAATTAGTTAAACATTAACGACACAAAGGTACAGCCCCCCGGCGCGGGCTATTATGGGGGGATAGGAAGAAAAAAGATGAACGATGAACGATGAACGATTAATGATGAACGACCCACGTTCAAGCCCACCCACATCTACGTTCAAGCGGATTTGCAATCCGCTTGCAGAAAGACGAGGATTTAAAATCCTCACGCTCAGACAGTCCGGATTGCAAATCCGGACTAACGAGAGAAAAAAGAGGAACGATGAGGGATGAACGATTAACGACGAAGGATTAAGAAAAAAATTTTGGAAAAGGCAAAAACAAGCTATCCCTCCGGCGGGGAGGCGAGGGATAGCGCGGCGGTCAGCGTCGGGGACGGGGCGGCGGGCAAGGCAGCACCGAGCGGCGGGCTGCCTGCTGCTCCTGCAGCGTGCGGCTCAGGCTGTCGAGGAAGATGCTCGCGGACTCGCGCTCATTGAACTGCTGCGAAAGCGACTTGTAGTTCGCCGGGAACTCCACCCCGAGGCGCTCTGCCAGGTAGTGCGTCCAGCCAATGCAACTCGCATTGCCGTTGAGGCACTCCACCCGGTTGTCGGCATACAACGCCTTCGACATCTCTATCAGCTCCGTCGCGCGGAGGCGCAGGCTGTACGACTTAGCGACCGGCTCCCGGTCTTGGAAAAAAGCACGCTCCTGGAAATGGAACGAAGACCACTGCAACGCAAGGCAGCAGTCAATCTGCCAGCGGTAGTCCTCCCGCAGGCTGTCATAGTCCGACGGCACGCCGTTCAGGCGGATGGAGAGGTTGCAGTGGCTCCACTCCCCGTCCGCACGGGGGATGAATATCGCGTGTACCCGTTCGAGTTGCGCGCGGAAAAGCCTGCCCGTCTCCTCGCTCTCGCGGCAAAGGCGCAAATGCTCCGCCATGAGCGGGACAATCGCCAGCTCGCCTGCCAGCAGGTGGGCATTGAAATCGCCCGGCGCATGGAAACCGTTGAAAGAGAAAGGGCAAGGCGCGCTTTCGTCAATCACTACATTTGCATAAGTCAATGCATGGAAATACCGTTCTAAAACTGATGTTTTTTTTTCATACCTGTATGAATTTAGTAAGACATTATACGTATCTTGGCGCGAGCTGCTTCGCTCCTGTTCCTATGCTGCGTCGATGCTCTTGCGGCGCGGAGCACAACAGCGGCGGAGCAGCAGCGGAACAGCAGCGGCAAATGGGTAGGGAGGATAGGGAGGGGATAGGGAGGAAGCCAACCTCTGGCGCTTCGTTCAAGCGTTTTTTTTCGTTCAATCGGATTCCTTCGTTCAATCGGATTTGCAATCCGATTGCCTCCAACCTACTAACATTCAAGCAAACGTAATTTTCAACAACCCTTTCCCACCCGCATAATCCACAGCGGAACTATACAAATATTCTTCCGGCTGGGCAACCGTCTCCTGTTTCACCGGATTTTGGTGAATGTAGTTCAGTTTTTGCTCATAAAAATCCACCGAATGGATAACTTCCGGATGGTAACCTTCTTGCCAAAAGCGATAACGGGCAATCTTCTTGTCGTTAGCAGCAGCAAAACGGAAACGGTCTAACATCCAATGCCGGCGGCTTTCCTGCAAATCGTTTTCCAGTTCAGCCAGTATCCGCTTGCTGCTGAATTTCTTGAAATCCCGCATAATGTCTCCCACCGCCTGCCCTTCCTCAGCACTCACAATGGCGTGCAAGTGATTGCTCATCAACACCCAGGCATAAATTTTCAACCCTTTCTGCTTTTGGCAATAGGAGAGCGAGTCAATAAGAATGTGCTTGTATTTCGGGCGGTTGAAAATGTCTATCCAGTCTACCACCGTGATGGTTATGAAATACATTTCATCCAATATGCTACTCAAAATGTCCATGGCTGTTGTTTTTCAGATTGAAGTTTGGTCAACATCTCTCTAACGTTTTAACGTCTCTTCTAACGTCTAATATCTCTCTAACGTTCAAGCGGATTTGCAATCCGCTTGAAGGGAACACGGGGATTTAAAATCCCCAGACTCACACAGGTCGGATTGCAAATCCGCCCTGACGGCAGTGTCATCTTGTCTTTTTTAAATTGGCGGCTTTCTTTTATTTCTTTTGCCATTTCATCTGCACTTAATTCCGGATAATCCTCGTTTTTCCATACACCATAGAAGTTACCGGCTAATATACGGGCAGGATTAGCTTCTTCTGCTCGTGCTTTCTTCGTCCAATCGGATTTGCAATCCGATTGAAAGGAATGCGGGGATTTTAAATCCCCAAGCTCAGACAGGGCGGATTGCAAATCCGCCCTGACGACGCGAGTATCTTTTTCCATAACTGTTTCCTTTATGATATTTCATTGCAAAGGTAGCAAGATTTTTCTGATTTTCAAAGGGTCGCATAGTTTTTCGTTCAAGCGGATTTGCAATCCGCTTGGGAGGAATGCGGGGATTTTAAATCCCCAGGCTCAGACAGGGCGGATTACAAATCCGCCCTAACGGCAACGAGGCTCAATTACGCTGGATTGCAAATCCAGCGTAACGGGGGGATTTGCAATCCGACCTAACGGAGCAAGTTGAGGGGCATTGGGTTTCAACAGGGGTGCTATCAGTTTTTTTCCAGTATTTCAAAGAACGGGGGATTTATATTGGTTTTGAATGGTTGGATGGTTTGCCTGCACTTGCCGTTGTTTAAGCGGAGGGGCAAACCGGCTGAGGGGGATGGGGGATTGTAAATCCCCGGGCTTACACAGGTCGGCGGGCACACCCTCAACGGGGCTCAATTACGCTGGATTGCAAATCCAGCGTAACGGGGTAACGGTTGTCTGTTTATCACATTTATTGTTTTGTTCTTTTATCATTCAATTCAGCTTAATGACTGTACTTGTATTATCAATAGTTGCGATAATATCTCCGGTTGAAGGGCTACTTGGAAAACCTGAATAACCGATATAATCGCAATAACTATCTCCTCTTTGAACTGACACTTCTGAATTATTTCGTATGGTGATGGTCTGAAATGTGCCTTTTTGTTCCAACATACTGTAACCAGCAACTATAGCTGAACTTGAATAACTATCGGAGTATCCATAAGCATAAACCGTTGCATCATCTATTGTGATTGTTCCACAAGATTCACTTCCGGCTCCGCCTATACCGGGAGCTAAATTTCCCAACATATCGCCACTTCCATAGGCATCTATCCGCACTTTTGTGATTTCTATGTTTCCGCACTTCATGGCTGTTGTGACTCCGGTTTTATATCCGCCGATGCCCGGACTGCCGTTGCCGCCCCTTACGGTCAGTTTGTCGTCTTGGCTGCGGCCCGTGATAGTTACGGTGCTGCCCTGTTCCACATAAATACCTGCGCCGTCGCTGCTGGTAATGTTATTGTTCTCACCCACAACGTAGATGGTCGGCGTCGCATTATTGGTTATATTAATAACATTACCATTGCCTACCGCAACCGTTGCCCCGTCCAAATAAATGGTCGGACTGCCTCCTGTAATGTTGATAGGAGTAGTACGGTCATTGCCGCGCACCACGTAAGCATCTGTGCCACTGATGTTGCCTATGGCATCCGTAATTTCCGGTGTACCTTCCGGTATCGCGGGATTCACGCTGATGATTATTGTATGCACATGTCCGGGGGTGATATCTACATTCGCCGTTAGTTTCGCCTGCACGAAGTTTTTGCCATCGCTGCTCAGCCGGAAGGTGTTGTCCGCTTCCAAATGGCCATCAAGCAAATTGGCTTCCCAATAGGTTTCACCTCCATAGTCGGCTTCCAGCATAGGGACATAGACATCTGTACCTATACGTCCATTTGGAGTACCTTGCTCGTTATTAGTTCCCTCATAGCTACGCACGGTGACTGCCTGCACTTCACCTGCCTTGTCGCCCGTCAGTTTCACGCGCACGTTGGCAAGCTGATGAGAGAAAATAAGGTTGGCAGGCTTATCAAAACCGGCTTCAACTTCATCTGCTTTCAGTAGGTAGGTCAATCCTTGGTTTTGGTGGGTAAAGTTCAATTCTTCATCCACGGGATACCACGCCGTGACGGTGGCGGGTTGATTGTCTTTCCAATAAACCGCTTTTTCGGGGATAATTTCCATAACCGTACCTTCTGCGTCCACCTTCACCACATAGATGCCTGTTTCCTCATTATCACCGATGCGTACTCCTATGCGCTCGTCGCCCTGCCATACGCTGCTCATCCCGTCCGCACTTTCAGCAACCCGCGTCCACGGCTGTTCGCTCACCTCCGCCGTGAGGCTGACGCTGCCTATCTGCAACGGGTATTCGCCTTCGGGCAAGACCATCGGCTGCTCCGTCAGTTCATCCTGCGTACAAGCGGCAAGGGCGAATACCGCCAAGCATAGTAATAAGGTATGTTTCATATCGCTCATATTTAGTTTCCTTTTTATGAGCGTCCGGTTGGAAAGATTGGGGAAGGGGGCTTCTCTGTCTGCTTCGCAGCCACGTCTGGCAGTCCGGATTCCGTCGTTAGTTCTCCGTCAGTCCGGATTTGCAATCCGGACTGTTTGATTTACAAGCGGATTGCAAATCCGCTTGAACGGGTGAGAGGAGCTTTCTT
>CALUKF010000106.1 GCA_944321145.1 uncultured Odoribacter sp.
GGGACGGTTCCCGCCGCCGAAGCATACCCGCACCTCGCGCGACACTTGGGGATAGGCGCCGCTGCCCTCCGGAAGGGCGGCGTAGAAGCGGAAGAGCCGCAAGAGGGCGCTCCCCCGCAGAGTGACCACAGCCAGGCGGTTGTCGAAGGGGAGGACGCCGAGGAGGTGCCCGGGCGTGACGCTGCCGGCAGGCAATCCGGCACGGATGGCACCCCCGTTGATGAGGGCAAAGTCCACGCGCCCGAAGAGGCTGTCCGCCTGCCACTTCATGGCATCCGCCACGAGGTCGCCGATGGCGGTCTCGCCGTAACGGGAAAGGTTCTTCTCGCCATCGTCGGTGACGTAGTCGCCCGCAGCCGTGCCGAGAGGGGTGTGGAGGAGGCTGTCCATGGCAGCGACGTAGGGCTGGAGGAGGCGGGCAAGCAGGGTGTCAGGCGCGATGCCCCCGCCGACGGGCAAGGGACGCCAGTCGATGCCCGTGAAGCGGCGCCCGCGGAAGGAGAGTTTGCCGCAGCCGAGGTAACGCCCGCTGTGGGAGGCAGTGACAATGCAGGTGCCACCCACGCGCAGGGGCTCGGTGATGAAGGAATGGGTGTGCCCGTCGACGAGGAGGTCAATGCCCTCCACCTGCCGCGCCAGTTCCGGGGAGGTGATGGCGCCGGAAGCGGTCTCGGTCAAGCCCAGGTGGACAAGCCCGATGATGAAGTCCGCGCCCGCTGCCTGCAAGTCGGCGACTGCCCGGCGGGCTGACTGCACTTCGTCGGCAAACTCCACGGAGGAGCCGAACGCGCTGCTGTGCGCCGTGGCGGAGGTCGCCACGCCGAAGATGCCGACGCGGATGCCGCCGACTTCCTTAATGACGAAAGGCGTGCCGAGGGGCTTGCCACGGTAGCCCACATTGGAGGAGACGAAGGGGAAGCGCGCGAGGCGCATCTGCATGAGGAGGGTGTCGACGGGGTTGTCGAATTCGTGGTTGCCAAAGGTCGCGGCGTCGTAGCCCATGTAGTTGTACGCCAGGATGTCCGGGCGCGCCTTGAAGTGATTGGACACGACCTGCCCCGTGTTGAGGTCGCCGGCATCGAGCAACAAGACTTCGCCGGGGAAGGAATCGCGGAGGCTGCGGACGAGAGCCGCACGCCGCGCCATCCCGCCGAGGGAATCGTAGGGGAAAATGCTGCCGTGGCTGTCGTTGGTGTGCAAGAGGAGGAAGGCAGTTTCCTTCGGCGAGCAAGCCGACACGCCCAGCAGAAAAAGCAAGGTATAGAGTAAATGGGTTCGCATATTCTTCCTGTCCGTTTTAAGCGGGACAAAGATAATGGTATTTTTTCAAGAGAATGGTTTCGCAATACGGAAACTTTCTGTAACTTTGGGGGCGGAATAAAACCATACGACAATATGAATTATACTCTTGAGGAAATAGAAGACAAGTATATCGGAAAAATCGGCACTCCCGAACGCGACCAGTATGAACAGGAGTTGCAAGAAGAACTCCGCGCCTGCCATATCGGCGAAGCCATCAAGGAGGCGCGGAAGGCAAAGAACCTCACGCAAGAGCAATTAGGCGCGCTGGTAGGCGTGCAAAAAGCGCAGATTTCCCGCCTGGAGAAAGGCAAGAGCATTACCCTCTCGACCCTGACGCGGGTGTTCAAGGCGATGGGCATTCCCCTGAAACTGGATATGGGCGAGATTGGCGAGATTGTGTTGTGCTAACCAATAAGGTGATAATTATATAATCAGGATTATGATACGAGGATTCGGAAGTGACAATTTCTCCGGCGTGTTGCCGGAAATATTTCAGGCGTTGGAAGAAGCGTCCTACGGGCACCAGCATTCCTATGGCGAAGATGTGTACACCGCCAAAGCCATACAGGATTTCAAAGCCCTCTTCGGCGAGGAGGTGGAAGTGTTTTTCGTGTACAACGGCACGGGCGCCAATGTGTTGAGCCTGTCGGCATTCCTGCGCCCCTACCAAGCCATCATCTGTGCGGAGACGGCACACATCAATGTGGACGAATGCGGGGCTATCGAGAAACAGAGCGGCAGCAAACTGCTCACCGTGCCCACCTTCGACGGGAAGCTGAATATCGGGCTGATTGAGAATCACATGCACGGCTTCGGCGACCCCCACCATGCCCAACCGCGGGTCATCTCCATCACCGAGTGTACGGAATTGGGCACGGTTTATACGCCAGAGGAACTGAAAACCATCTGCGACTATGCCCATGCCCACGGCATGATTGTGCACATGGACGGCGCGCGGCTCTCCAATGCCGTCGCCTATTTGGGGTGCTCCCCACGGGCATTGACCGCCGAGGCGGGCATTGATGTCCTCAGTTTCGGGGGCACGAAGAATGGCATGATGTTCGGCGAAGCGGTGGTCTTCTTCAACACCTCGCCCCTCGCAGAAGTGCCTTATATCCGGAAGCAAGCCATGCAGTTGCACTCCAAATCGCGCTTCATTGCCGTGCAATTCTCCACGGTGCTGAAGGACGGGCTGTGGCTGAAAGCCGCCGCACATGCCAACCGCATGGCACAAATGCTTGCCGGCGAAGCTGCCAAGATTCCGGGCGTGCGCATCACCCAGGAGGTGCAAGGCAATGAAATCTTCGCCATCATCCCCCGCGAGAAGATTCAGGCTTTGCAGGAAAAATGCTTCTTCTACGTGTGGGACGAGAGCGCATCGGAGGTGCGGTGGGTCTGCTCTTTTGACACGACAGAGAGCGACATCATTGAATTTGTGAACATCCTGCGCGAAGAACTCTGCTGACATGCACAGGCAAGAGGACACCGCAGGCTGCGAGGCAAGGCTTTGCGCGGAGGAAGCCGTTGCCGGAAGGCACGAGCAAATCCTCACGGAAGACGGCAGTGTCACACTCTGCGTCCCGGAATTGCACGAGCATTACCATTCCGTGCATGGCGCCATCCAAGAAGCCCGGCACATTTTCTTGCGTGCCGGCATGGATGACTACCTGGCGGCACGGGCAGATGCCGCCGGGAGCACGCTGCCATTGCACATATTGGAAGCCGGTTTCGGGACGGGGCTGAACGCTTACCTCACCCTGCTGCATGCGGAAGAAATGCAAACTCCCGTCTGCTACCACAGCCTGGAGAAATATCCGCTACAACCGGAAGAAGTCGCCACGTTGAATTACGCGGAGCAAACCGGCAGGGGAAACGACCCGCTCTTCCGCGCCCTGCACGAGGCGGCTTGGGAGGAGGACGTAGAGGTCACGCCCCTGTTCCGCCTGCACAAACACCGATGCGACTTCCGGGAAACCGATTTTCCCCCCATGTTCGACCTGGTGTTCTACGACGCTTTCAACCCGGAAGCCCAACCCCACCTCTGGACGGAGGAAGTTTTCGCCCGGTTCCACCAGGCTTTGCTTCCCGGCGGCAAACTGGTCACTTACTGCGTGAAAGGCACCGTCAAACGCGCCCTCCGCTCAGTCGGCTTCACCCTCGAACGCCTGCCCGGACCTCCCGGAAAACGGGAAATGCTCCGTGCGGGCAAAAAAAATTCAACTTTCGAATAAAAAAACAGCCAAACATTTTGCAGATTCAAAAAATACAATTATCTTTGTACGCGAAAAGGAGAAACGGCATACCAGCATTCACCTTTATCTATACATAAAAGCGCGTCGGTATCTACACACATCGTACACACCATGTACATACGCATACCAGTTACAACCAACGCCGATTGCGCGGGCAGCCGAAGATGAGAATCTATCGGCTGCTATTCTTTTAGCCCTTGGCGTTCCATGTCTCATTGCTTATTGCACACAGCTTTCCCCACAAACATGCATTCCAATAAAACAGACGGAATCACGCATGCAGGGAAGCAGAGCGGCGGAGTTCCTCATGCAAGTAGCCGCCTGTGACAGAGGCAGGGTTAGCCGCGACGGCTTCGGGGGTGCCGACGGCGACAATGGTGCCGCCTTCGCGTCCGCCGCCGGGTCCCATGTCAACGATGTAGTCGGCAGTCTTGATGACGTCGAGGTTGTGCTCAATGACGACAACGGTGTTGCCTTTGTCTACAAGGCGTTGGAGGGCGCCGAGGAGGATGTGTATGTCCTC
>CALUKF010000107.1 GCA_944321145.1 uncultured Odoribacter sp.
CCGTTATCTTCCCCCCGGAAAGGTGTACCACAAAGGGCTGCGTCGCGTCGCTCGTGACGTCGAAAAACGCCTCGCCCTGCAAATACACCTCCCGCTCCCCGCCCGCAAAACGCGCCGGGAAGCGTAACTCCGATTTCGAGTTCAGCCACACCTTCGTCCGGTCTGCCAATTCATAGAAAAACTCCCCGCCGGCAGGCACCGTCAGCGTATGCCACGGCAACGCCTCCGCGCCCTCCTCTGCGGCAGGCACGCTCACCTCCTGCCCTTCCGTATTGATAAACACCTGCTCCTCCCCGTGCGCCTCCATGCGCAGCACGTCGATTCGCTCCCCGTCCGCAAGGGTCAGCACCGCCTTGCCGCTTCCCGGCACAATCGCCTGCGCCGTCACTGCCGGCTCTCCGGGCACCGCCCCGTCCTGCAGCCACAACGTCCACACGCCCCAACCCGCCAGCACGGCAGCCGCCACGCCACCTGCCCACCTGCCAAACCACGCCAACCGCCGTCTCCGCTGCTCCCACCGCAACCGCGCGGCAAACGCCGCCGCCATCCGCTCCGGATACCCCTCCGCCTTCAGCCTCAACATCTCCCGCACCGCCTCGCCTCCCCGGATGCGCTCAAACAGCCGCACATGCTCCTCACTCTCCGCCAGCCACATCCCCAACGCACGCTCCTCCCCGGCAGCCAACGGCTCGCCCAAAATCTTCGCCGCCATCCAGCGGACAATCTGTTCCTGTATTCCTTTCTCGTGTTTCATATCTTGGTTCCTTTTTGCCTAATAGACGGGATGAACCTCGAAAAAGGATGACAAGCCCCTCGTATTTTTTTGATTTTTTTCTTCCCCCCTCCTCTCCCCTCACCACAAATAAGGCGCGCAGCACATCATCACCACCGTCGCGAAATCCTCCGGCGTGAGCAACTCGCTCAGCCGGTTCAGTGCCCTGTACTTCACCGTCTTCACGGTATTCACCGTCACGCCCAGTTCCTTCGCGATTTCCTGCAACGGGCGTTCCTCCAGCGTCATCTCCATCACCCGCCGGGCTTGCGGCGACAACTTCGCGAGCGCCTCCGCAATCAGCCTCGACGTCTCCGCCTCCATCACATGCCGCTCCAGCGCGCCCCCGTCCGGGACATCCGCCGGCACCTCCTCCAGCGAAACCGTCCTGCGATGCCACGACGACGAATAAAAATCGTCCGCCACGTGCTTCAACATCGTATAGAAATAGTTGCGGGGCGAAGCCACCTCCCCGATGCGCACGCGGTTCTGCCACAGCTTCAGGTAAGCGTCCTGCAGGATATCGTCAATATCCTCCTCCCGCTTCGCGTAGCGCGAAACGAACACCCGGAATGCAGCCGCGTTCTCGCGGATGAACTCCTGCATCATCTTCTCGTCCCATTTCGAGAAATCGCGCCAGCGGTCGTCCTCCATGCTCCTCCTCCTTTAGAAATCCTCCAAATGCTTGGGGAACATCACCCGTTCGTCCTCCTCCGCCAATGCGTCCGCCGCTGCCTCCGCATCCGCGAAACGCAGGCGCGCATTATTCTCGCGTGCGAACTGGTGCCCGTTCCGGCAATCCTCGTAACGCTCCTCCACCACCTCGTCGAGGCGCTCCCGGCGTTCCTCCGGCGTGAGATGCTCCCACTCCCCCGCACCTTCCTCCAGCGCATCCAGAACAAACTCCGCCGCCCATGCCCCCAGCTCCCGCTCCTTGTTCCACTCAGGCTCATAGCGGTCTAAAGCCTCGATAGCTTCCTGCAAATAAGGCGTCCCGCCCCATTCCTCCCAGACCTGCACCAGGTCTTCGTTCTCCGGGAAAGCGGCTGCGAGTCGTTTCAAATCCATTTCGTCCATAACCTTCCTTGTTGAATCCGTAACTCCTTTTTCCAATATCCAAAAATAGGACAAAAATACTAAACTGCCAAACTCCCGCCCCCGATTTTGCCGCACATCCCGATTTTTCTGCTAATTTTGCATGGGAATTACAAACTTCAAACTTTCAACACATGGTCATCAACACAGGAAACATATTGCTGATAGGTTCTATCCTACTCTTCTTCAGCGTACTCGTAGGCAAAGCCGGCTCCCGCTTCGGCGTCCCCGTCCTCGTCCTCTTCCTCGGCGTCGGCATGCTCTTCGGCAGTGACGGGCTCGGCATCCAGTTCCACAACCCCGCCAGCGCCCAATTCATTGGCATGATAGCCCTCAGCATCATCCTCTTCTCCGGCGGCATGGACACCAAATACGCCGAAATCCGCCCCGTCCTCGGACAAGGCATCACCCTCGCCACCCTCGGCGTCGTCCTCACCACCGCCTTCACCGGGCTCTTCATCTACTGGCTCTGCCGCCTCGTCCCCTCCTACGCCACCCTCTCCGTCCCCGCCGCCCTCCTCATGGCAGCCGTCATGTCCTCCACCGACTCCGCCTCCGTATTCTCCATCCTCCGCAGCAAACGCCAGGGGCTCAAAGAACAGCTCCGACCCATGCTCGAACTCGAAAGCGGCAGCAACGACCCCATGGCATACATGCTCACCCTCCTCCTCATCGAAGTCGTGCAGGCGCCCGCAGGCGAAATCAGCCTCTGGCACTCCCTCCTCATGTTCTTCGTCCAACTCACCGTCGGCGCGCTCGCCGGCTTCCTCCTCGGCAAACTCGTCGTATGGATGATAAACCGCCTCGACGTCGCCAACCAATCCCTCTACCCCATCCTCCTCCTCGCCGGCGTATTCTTCATCTTCTCCGGCACGGAACTCATCAAAGGCAATGGCTACCTCGCCGTCTACATCGCCGGGCTCGTCGTCGGCAACCACAAGATGCAGCACAAAAAGAGCATCGCCACCTTCTTCGACGGGCTCACGTGGCTCTTCCAGATCGTCATGTTCCTCACCCTCGGGCTCCTCGTCAACCCCCACGAGCTGCTCCCCGTCGCGGGTCTCGGGCTCTTCGTCAGCCTCTTCATGGTGCTCCTCGCACGCCCCCTCAGCGTATTCCTCTGCCTCGCCCCCTTCCGCCGCATGACCCGCCGAGCCAAACTCTACGTCTCCTGGGTCGGGCTGCGCGGCGCAGTGCCCATCATCTTTGCCACCTACCCTCTCATTGCTGAAATAGAATGCGCCCACGTCATCTTCAACGTCGTATTTTTCATCACCCTCGTCTCCCTCCTCACCCAGGGCACCACCGTCAGCGCCATGGCGCGCCTCCTCGGCTTGGCTGAAAAGGAAAAACCCCGCGGCAACGACTTCGGCATGGAACTCCCGGAAGGCATCAAATCCGCCATGTCCGAGATTGAAGTCACCGATGCCCTCCTCGCCCACGGCACCCACCTCATGGACCTCTCCCTGCCCGACAACACCCTCGTCGTCATGGTCAAACGCGGCGACCGCTTCTTCGTCCCCCGCGGCGGCACGCGACTCGCCGCCGGCGACAAGCTCCTCGTCATCACCGACAACGACGAAGAACTCGAAAACACCTACAGGGAACTCGGTATAAACAGCTACATATTAGAGAAAAACAAATGAAAACATCGCACCTTCCCATCCTCCTCCTTGCCGCCCTCCTCCTCGCATCCTGCGGCACCTCCGCCCGCCTCGCCCGCGCCGGCGCACCCCAACGCGAACAACTCTCCCGCCAGCTCGGCATCCCCATCGGCAAACGCGACAACATCGCCCTCTACGCCGAAGCCGCATCCTGGCTCGGCACCCCCTACCGCTACGGCGGCACCACCCGCAACGGTATCGACTGCTCCGCCCTCGTCGGCAACATCTACCGCAGCGTCTACCGCCGCACCCTCTCCCGCAGCGCGCAGGACATCGCCCGCAACGACTGCCGCCGCATCGGCAAAGGCTCCCTCAAGCCCGGCGACCTCCTCTTCTTCAACACCTCCACCCGTCGCCGCCGCGGCATCAACCACGTAGGCATCTACCTCAAAGCCAACCGCTTCCTCCACGCCTCCACCTCCCGCGGCGTCATCATCAGCAACCTCCGCGACGACTACTACCGCCGCGCCTGGAAACACGGCGGCCGCCCCCGCTAATCCCTCCCCCATCGTTCATCGTTAATCGTTAATCGTTCATCGTTAATCCCTCTACCGCTCAACCCAATTCTCTATCCGAATCCCCGGAATCCTCTCCAAATGCCGCACATTATCCGTCACCATCACCAACTCATTCGCCACAGCCGTCGCCCCAATCAACAGGTCAAAATCATCTATCAACCTCCCTTCACGCTGCAAACAAGCCTTCACCTCCCCAAAAGCCCTCAAGGCTCCCCGGACAGGAAGCACTTTAAAATACCTCCCTATAAAATCCACCTCCTTCATCTTCTCTTCTTTCCTGCCACTATATGCCGCGCCAAAATAAAGCTCTGCCAACGTAATCTCAGACACAAAACAACGCTCGCGCCCAACTTCATCCAACCGTTTTTTCACCCCGCAAGCATCCTTCAACAAGAATACGCAAATATTCGTATCCAACAGATATCTTGTCGTTTACCTTTTCATAGCTCCACCAATTTACGGGTTACTCCCTGCACCCGCGCATTGCGCAGCAGGGCAACTTCCTCCTCCGCCGTCAAACCGTCGTCCTTCCATGCCCCGGTAATGCCCGCAGCCCAATCATCCTTTGCCAGCCTCTCCGTCCCCGCATCCTCCAACAACTTCTCCGCCAGCCACCGTTTATTATTCACGCTGAGCGACAACGAGCGGATAAACGCCCACAACTTATCCATATCCAATGATACACTTGCTTTCATAATCCAATCCTCCGTTTTTCATTTTATACTACATACAAAGATACACCTTTCCCTCCACAAAAACAACCCCTCACACCCTGCATAATAAGGGCAGAGTCAAACAGCAAGTGCAATATTACGAAATTAATTTGAAGAACTCCCTTTTTGGAGTGGAAAAGTTGAGTTT
>CALUKF010000108.1 GCA_944321145.1 uncultured Odoribacter sp.
ATTCACCGAAACCAAAAAAAATGCCGACCGCATCGTCGAAAAACTCGCAGACCATTGGCGGGGCGAACTCAGCGTGCTCCACTCCAACAAAGCGCAAAACTCCCGCCTCAACGCCCTCAACGCCTTCCGCCGTGGCGACACCCGCATCCTCGTCTCCTCCGACGTTGCCGCCCGTGGCATTGACATCCAGGACGTTTCCCACGTCATCAACTTCGACATCCCTGCCATCCCTGAAGAATACGTCCACCGCATCGGGCGCACCGCACGCGCCGGCAAAGAAGGCGTTGCCATCAGCTTCGTCTCTGAAAAAGAAGAGCCCAAATTCGAAACCATCGAACAACTCACCGGCCAGCAAGTCCCCGTCCTCCCCCTGCCCGACGACTTGGAAATCTCAGACCTCCTCATGGACGAAGAAAAAGTGCAGACCGCCAACATCGTCTACCAGCGTGGCAAACCGCAAGGCGGCGGCGCCTTTCACCAGCGTTCCGCCAAAAACAGCAAAATCCCGCAAAAAGTCCGCCGTGGCTCCCCCAAAAAACGCAGCCGCCGGAAATAACCCCATCCACCATTAAAACAAAACAAATACATCTGACACGATATGCTCAACGAACATCTATTCAACGACAAAAAAGACATCCAAATTGCCCGCCTCAAAATGGCAATCGAGGATTTCAAGAAATACGACGAAAGGCGCAAACAATACTATGCCAAGAAAATACGCCGTCTCCAAACGCTGGACGAACTCCTGCGCGAAATCGAAGGTGCCGAAAAAGACGACTTGCGGAAAATCATCCTCCGCCAACGGGCAGACTTAGCCCGCCTGAACAAAATCATCCAAGTCCACAACATCGAGGAAAGAAGAAGCCCCGAAGAACTGAGCTGCCTGATTAACATCGACACCATCAAACGCCAAAACGAAACCTACCGCGAGAACGAAAAAACCATGCAAGCCACCATCGACGAACTCACCCTAAAAGTCAAAGAACTAAAACGCGAGCTTAAAAACCTCCGCCGCCGTACCCCTCATCCCTAACGCCCCCTTCCCCGCCACGCACCACCCCCTCGCAACTTTCCCCCTCCACCCCCAATCATTCATCTTTAATCCAATAGACGCCGACGGCACATAAGCCGTCCCGTCTATTTGCTTTTTTATTCATCTTCCATTTTCCCCCCTGTTTCCTGCCCTTCCCCCTCCCCTCAGACACCCAAAAATGAGTACCCTTCTTTTTCGTAACGAATCATCTACTACTTTTCGACGTTAATGACTCGTAAGTGAATCGGAGATGACTCGTAGATGATAGTCTGAAGGGAGGGAGAAAGGTGCTGAACATAAGGAAGATAGAAGAGATGTGAGAAAAATGGTGAAAAACCCGCTTTTTTAGGGTAACACACGCCATAATTTTAGCGGCAAGAAGGGAAGTTTTCGCCAAAAACAGCTATATTCGCATCCAATTAGCAATTATCTTTAAATTGAAGACAATGAACAGGATTACAAACTTATTCGGCATACAATATCCCATTATCCAGGGGGGAATGGTGTGGTGCAGCGGCTGGCGGCTGGCGGCAGCCGTGAGCAACCACGACGGGCTGGGACTGCTCGGCGCAGGTTCCATGCATCCGGATACCCTCACGGAGCATATCCGCAAAATGAAAACCGCCACCACCAAACCTTGGGGCGTCAATGTCCCCTTGCTTTACCCGGAAATCGACCGCTTGATGGAAATTCTCGTGGAGGAAGGCGTGAAAATCATATTCACCTCTGCCGGAAGCCCCAAGAAATGGACTTCCTATCTCAAGGCGCATGGCATAACCGTAGTACACGTGGTGAGCAGCGCGCTTTTCGCCCGGAAATGCGAAGAGGCGGGTTGCGACGCCATCGTGGCAGAAGGTTTTGAAGCTGGCGGGCACAACGGGCGCGAAGAGACTACGACCCTCGCCCTGATTCCCGAAGTGGCAGCCCAATGCAGCCTGCCGCTGATTGCCGCCGGAGGCATCGCTTCAGGGAAAGCCATGCTGGCAGCCATGATGCTGGGAGCAGAGGGCGTGCAAATCGGCACGCGCTTTGCCGTTGCCACGGAATCGTCCGCCCACCCGGCTTTCAAACAGCGGGTATTCGACACGCCGGAAGGAGGCACGATGCTTGCCCTGAAGAAATTAGCTCCCACCCGGCTCATCAAGAACGAATTTTACGAACAAGTGAAACTGCTCGAAGCCAATGGCGCCGATGCGGACAGCCTGAAAGAACTTTTAGGCAAGGGACGCGCCAAGCAAGGCATTTTCGAAGGCAACCTCACGGAGGGGGAACTGGAAATCGGGCAAGTCGCTTCCATGCTCCACCGCGAAGAGAGCGTGGCAGAAATCCTGCAAGACATCATGACGGACTACCGGCAAACCCTCGATGCCTGCCGCCAATCGGACAAATACGCATTTTGACACGCCTATGGTTCCATTCGCACGCACGATTCTGGGCAACGGGCTGACCGTCATTTGCAACACCGACCGGAGCACACCTTTCGTATCGGTAAACATCTTGTATAAAGTCGGCTCGCGTAACGAGCAAGCTGACAAGACAGGGTTTGCGCACCTCTTTGAGCACCTGATGTTCGGAGGCTCGCTCCATATCCCTGACTACGACCGCCACGTGCAGTCTGCCGGAGGAGACAGCAACGCTTATACGACCAACGACCTGACAAATTATTATATCACCATTCCTGCTGCCAACATCGAGACCGCCCTTTGGCTGGAATCCGACCGGATGGCAGGGTTGTGCTTCTCGCAACATGCTTTGGATATCCAGCGGCAGGTAGTCATCGAAGAGTTCAAACAGCGTTACCTCAACCAACCCTACGGGGACATCTGGCTGAAACTGCGCCCGCTGGCATACCAAGTACACCCCTACCGCTGGGCAACCATCGGCATCTCGCCGGAACACATCGAACGCGCACGCCTGGGGGACGTGGAGGCATTTTTCCGCCGTTACTATGCCCCCGACAACGCCATCCTCGCCATCAGCGGAAACATTGAGGAAGAGAAGGCTTTCCGCTTGGTGGAAAAATGGTTCGGGGACATCCCGCCTGTCCATGCCCCGGCGTCCTCCATTCCACAAGAGCCCCGGCAGACAGCAGAACGCCGCTTGGTATCGGAGGACAACGAGGTGCCTGCCGACGCTATATATAAGGTATTCCACATGGGAGGCAGGGACAGCGAAAACTTTTATGCTGCGGATATTATTTCAGACATTCTCTCCAACGGGCAATCTGCACGCCTGTATGTCGACCTCGTTAAAAATGCCCGTCTGTTCTCCGGCATCGATGCATACGTCACGGGAGACATGGACCCGGGGCTGTTCATTTTCAGCGGCAAACTCTCCGAGGACACCGGCATCCGTGAAGCCGAAGAAGCCATTGACCGCGCAATCGAGCAATTCATCGACAGCCCCATCACAGAACGCGAGTTGCAGAAAATCATACATAAAACAGAAGCCCGCATCGCTTACGGCGAAATCAATTACCAAAACAAAGCGGGCAACCTTGCGTTTTTTGAATATCTCGGCGATGTCAACCTCATCAATACAGAAGCATCGCGCTACCGAGACCTTGACATTCCCAAAATCAAAGCTGCCGCATGCGAAATTTTCCGCCGTGAAAACAGCTCCACGTTGTATTATTTAAAAAAGAATCCATCCAATCCCTAATGCCATGACACAAAGAGACTCAGCCCCAGCACTTGCCCCTCTCACCGCCCCTGCGCTGTTGCCTTACAAGCGTTTCAGCCTCCCGAACGGCATCGACGTCGTATATATCCACGACCCGGCGCAAGAAGTTTTCAAAATCGACGCTGTATTCGAAGCAGGGATTTATTACCAACCCAAACCCCTCATTGCCTCCACTGCCATCAATATGCTCAACGGGGGCACAGCCCGCCACACAGCGGAAGAAATTGCCGACCTTTTTGATTACTACGGTGCATATATCGACTTCAACTGCGGGCTGAACAAATCCGAACTGAGCCTCATCTCGCTGACGAAATACGCCGAACCCGTCCTCGTCCAACTTGCCGAAATGATTACCGGAAGCATCGTGCCTGAAAAAGAACTCGACCTCTTCCTGACCAACAAACGCCAAGAGCATTTAGTCACCTGCGAAAAAACCTCCTACCTTGCCCGCAAGGAATTTTCGCGCCTGATTTTCGGGGACAAACATCCATACGCCAACCCGATTTCGGCAGATGATTACCTGCACGTGCAGCGGGAAGAAGTGCTCGACTTTTGCCACGAGCATGTCCATGCCTGCGGTTGCCGGCTTATGCTTTGCGGCAATGTCAGTGAAACCGTGCTGCAAACCGTAATCCGTGAGTTTGCCGCCCTCCCCTGCCCCAAAGCCGAACACCCCGTACCCGAATACCCATTCACGCCTGCCCAACCCGGACGCTACCACGTCACCAAGGACAACGCCGCCCAAACCAGTCTCCGCATCGGCAAATCCGGTGTCCGCCTCAATGACCCCGATTACGCCCATTTCCTCCTCCTCAATACAGTGCTTGGCGGATATTTCGGTTCCAGGCTGATGTCCAACATCCGTGAAGAAAAGGGCTACACCTACGGCATCCAGTCCTTCAACGTCTCCCTACCCCAAGGCAGTTATTGGTGCATTGCCGCAGAAGTCAACAACCAACACACCCAATCCGCCATTCAAGAGACGTTTAAAGAAATCCAGCGGCTTCGCACAGAACCCGTTCCGGAAGAAGAACTCAACTTGGTCAAAAACTTCCTGCACGGCGACCTGCTCCGCGAACTCGACGGCGTCTTCTCGCAATCCGACGCCCTGAAGCACAAGCTCAATTACAACATGGACAACAGCATCTACCTCCGCCTCATCCGTGAGATTACAACCGCCACACCCGACGACCTGCTTCGCCTCGCCCAACAATACTGGAATCCCGATGAGATGTATGTCGTCACTGCCAGTGAATAACTGAGCGATGGAAAGAATAAGTGATTGCTTTTATTGTTATTTTGCAATAAAATCAACATAAATTACCCAGTTAGCAGAATCTAGCAGGAACGTTTTATATTGCAGGCTAAACACAAAATTATTTTCTCTTTCCATAATCCCTAAAGAATCATATTTCCGTTCAGTTGTGTTGCAACTGGTGAATGCGCCTAGTATAAAGCAACTTAAAAATAATCTTTTTAGCATAATCCGTTCCGTCTTTATTCAGGCAGTTTAAACTTGACAATAATCTTCTCGCCTTTTTGATTGACTGTTGTAGCGTATAATTGATTAGATTGTTCATCCACACAAATGCACTCTAATGGATAATCTGTTTTGTAAAGGCGGTATTCATTTCCTTTCCAGTCAAAAACAGCAATTTGGTATTTCTTTTTTACATCTGTGTTGGCACAATAGATTGTATATATAAAATCATTTGTCGCATAAACATCAAAAAAACCAAAAATGGTTTCTCCTGGCAATATTTCAACATGCCCATGTTTGTTTGTAGAATATACAGGAGGAATAAAACCTCTGATAGTATCTAAGGTAATTTGTTTGGCTTGGATGTTGAAAATTTCTAAGGTGGCTCCATAAATGCTGGCACAAATTAATTTTGTTTTTGAGGGATGGAGCGCATAATTGGCAAACATATAACCTGCTCTTACACTATTTTTGCCGGGAATATAGATGTTGGGAAGGTCATTGTATTCATTTATAATAGAATCGTGTTCGATAAGGAATATTCGGGGACATTTCCCGTCAGGTTGTCGTACTCCTGAAATTCCGATATAGTTTTCTTTTCCAAGGAAAATTTGTGACATGCCAATAGTATCTAAGCTAGAATGTAGATGAATGTCGATTTCATTGTGCATAATAACAGAGTCCGCTTGAAAATAATGTATCCGGTTTACATTATAATCATAAAACGTAGCCCGCCCTGTTTGTTTGTCAATATTAATATGTGGCACATCAATGGCTTCACCAGTTCCCCTTCCTTTGGGATACAGGCTTTTGATGTGCCTTCCCGTGTTTGCGTCAAAAACATGCAGGTCTTCCTCTTCTTCACCGATATAGCCGACAACCCAAAGCGTATGGTTGTAATATTCCATGTCATAACAGGTGCCCATGATAAAAGTGTCCTCAACGACTTCGCCCTTTAAATCTATAATTTCAGGGAAAACGGCATCAGCAAAGAGAAGCTCATTTTTATTGGAGCATCCCATTACGGCAAGTGCGAACAGTAGGTAGGATATAATTCTTTTCATCTTGGTTGAATTTATAGTTTGAACCGATAAATAAGGCTTTCATCTCCTGAATACTTGACTCCATAAATATATTCTTCATCCATGCAAAATTTGCTGATTGGGAAAGGCAATACATATTTTTTTACTTTTTCTCCGTTCCAGTTAAAGCAGAAAATCTCATTGAACATACTCCCCTTCCTATGGAAATCTGAGTCTTTTTCAGGCGAGAACGCAAAACAAATCAATTCTTTCGTTGCTGCAGATTGTGATAATCCAGCGATGCTTTTGTTGAGTTTTATTCCATAACGGTTGCCTGTTTTGCCGATTTGCGGGGTATTTTTAAAAGGGCTAGTGTATATTCGTTTAATCTGGTTTTCTGTTATTTGATAGATTTCAAATACATCGGATTGTGGAATATAAACAACAAAACGGTTGTTTTTTTGATTGGCTCGTATTTTTGTTTGAAATACAGTTCCTCTGTGAATGCCTTCTATACCGTGGTAAGTAAAAGGATAATCAAAGTGATTTTCCATAATCTGATTGGCTGAGTCTAATACGCCAAAATATCCTTCTTTAAAACAGCCTGGAGCAATTTTGTAATCATTTAGCATAACGAGATGCAAAGGTCTGAAATCGACAGTGTAAGGAAAATCCACCTTTTTGATATGCAAGGTGTCGTCCGGATGGAATAATTCCTGAAGAGGCACATAGTCAATTTTTTTTTGCGTTTCGTCTAAAAAGACCAATTGATTTTTGTAAATACAAAAGCCGGAACCGGTTTCTACGTATTCTTCAGGCCCCCTTCCTCTTTTGCCCCAACGACGGATTAATTTCCTAGTTTCTACATTAATCAAAGAAAAATGATAATCATCATTGGCATGCTGAGTAATCAATACAGAATCAACAACAGCCATTTCTGTAATGGAATTGAAAGGATTATCTTTATCAGAATAAATGCTGTCGTAGGCTGTGATAACCTCTATTGGTTCAAAATCATCAAATAACGATGGGCTATTGCAAGCAGTAAGAATGAGTGCAAGCAGAATACTTATAATCTGATACTTCATATATTGAATAGTTTAAAATATTGATGCTCTTCGTTGTTAAAGGATATCTCAAAAATAGAGATTACACTCCTTTTGAGAGATCCTGATTAGATATTAGTTGAAGCTCATTTTGAATTATGGTTTTATTTTGTAAATAAAAAGTACAGGATTGTCTGTTTCTTTTAATAGTTTGGTTTGCTCAAATGAATCCTTTATTTGCGGGAAATATTCAGCAAGAATATAACTTTCAACATTATCAATCCAATAATTTTCTATTTGGAATTTGGGGAAAAATCTGAATTCAGGTACTAGGTCATTAATGAATTCGCCGTTGAATACAACTTCTTTCTTGTCCATATCATAGTCAACAAAATATCGTTTTTTGTAATAGTAACTAATGAATAAGTGGTTATTGTGTTGATAAATATCTTCTCGTGTGATGAATGGAAATTGATCACTATTAATGTCGAAATTTTCTATGCTCAATTTTTCTTCAGGGAAAGTTTTGTCCTTAAAATCCAGTAGATAAGCAAAATTTTCTGTTGTAAGGGAGTAAATATAATTGCTGAAACGTGGCGAAAATAGGGAGTCGCTGTTGTTGCAAAATACATTGGAGTTTTGGTAATTATACATTTCCCCGGATATTTTTTTCCTTTTAACAAATGAATTTGTAATTTTTCACTGAAAATCAGTTTCATAGAAGCAGTAATCGTTGTTTGAATTGTTCCTTTCGCTGTAGATGAATAATTTGTCTTTGAAAAATTTGAATTCAAAAGGAAAACAATCGAAATGTATTTTTCGGATGAACTTTAAGTCGTGATCATATTGTAACATAGCTTGTTGAGTATAATCAACAAGAAAAAGACCTTGTACATTTACTTTCATATCCGTAAGGCGCATATATTCTTCTGGACCTCGTCCAATTCGATTTAATGTCCGAATATATCTTCCTGTTGAATCATGCTGAAATACACAATTGTTGATGGGAACAATATACCTGATGACCCATAAATATAATTTGTAATACCACCGACCTGACCAAACAGATTGGTGGTTTTTTATTGAATTTGGTTTCTATATCGGTTATATTTATAGTAAATCAATTACATAGAACATGTTAAAGAATGAAGCCGAGATACTGATTCCTTTAGATGAAAACCAATATGAATGGGTTGAATTGCCGAGCAGGGGCGAATGTTACCCACACAAGAAAAGCAAAGTTCCTGTTGCTTACATGACGGCTATGGATGAGAATATCATTGTGTCTGAAAAGCTACGAAGCCAAAGGAAGGTATCCGAAACTCTATTGGAACGCAAGATTCTTGACAAGTCTTTCAACGTAAAAGACCTTTGCATTGCCGACAGGGATGCCATCCTGATTTGGTTAAGGAAAACAAGCTATGGGAACAAGTACAAAATAACAGAGGTGGATGAAAACGGGAAACGGCATGAAACTGTTATTGACTTGGATAAGGTTACATATAGCGAATTCAATTATTTCGGAGACGAGGACGGGTATTTTGAGTACCTGACAAAGAAAGGCGATGAAATAAAATACCGCTTATTGACGCATGGAATTGAAGAAGAGGTATTGGACAAAATATTGGAGATGCCTGATTCGGATGCAGGGAAAGAAGGCGGCAGCGTATGGGACATTATCAAACTGATGATGGCAAAACAAACAGTTTCCATAAACGGGAACAACGATACGGATTATGTAATATCTTATATCAATAAAATGAACGATGATGAATTGGCGGCTTACTTGAGTTTTGTGACGCACAACACGCCACGTGTCAATATCGATATAAGAATAGGCGATTCGTTCTTTTATGACATAAAATAAAGAAGACATTATAAAAAAACAATGGACATCCTTTCAAGGCTTGAAAACATAACGAAACTATTGCAAGACAGCCAAAGCGAAAAGATAAAGAAAGATTTCAACAACTCTTTGGGGATAGACAAAGAGCAATATGACAGTGTTCGCAAACTGATTGATTCATTTCAGGATTCAGAAGAAAGCATAGCCCAATACGAGGAACAAATCAAACAATGCAATGACAAGCTGAAAAAGTTCGACAAAAGCATTGAGGCTCTGACCGACAATTTGAATAAGACAAAGAAATCAGAAGAACGCAAAAAGGTGCAAGATGAAATTGACAAGAAAAAGGAAGAGCGTGAGCATACGGCAAGAAAGAAGCAACGCCTTGAAGATAGTTTGGAAAAAGAAACTTTTGCGAAAAACAGAACAAGTTCCAAGTTCAAACGGGTTACTCGCGGGAAAGACATAGCCCAAGGCGTAGCCGCTGCAACAGCGCAAGACAAAGCAGTAAAAGGATTGGCAAAAGGCAGGGCGGCTTCCTTGGGAAAGTCGTTGGGAGGAATAAGGAACAACCCGTATTTGGTGGCAGTCGGATTATTGGTCAAGGCGGTTGAATTCGGAATTAGCAAGTCAACGGATTACATGAGGCTGAACTACGAGAACCTGTTGAGGCAACTTAATGCAACTACGGTCGTCTCGCTTAATGCAATGAAAGCGAACATGGCAGCTTGGCAGGATTCCGTAACAGGGGCATACGAAGCTCAGAACATGGCAATATCAAGCCAAGAAGCAATGTTGGAAGCACAGAATGCCACAGAACTTGCCAATCTGAAAATGGCACATACTTGGACCAATTGGATTCCGATATGGGGACAAATCAACAAGTATCAGGAAACAGCCTTGGAAATGGAACAGCAAGTAGCCCAAACAAGACTGAAGAATGCCCATGAAATGATAAACATGGTCAATGAGTTTACGAGGAAAACCGATGAATACATAAAGAAGCAGGAGAAAGCGATAAGGGATTTCCAAACGGACAGAGGATTGTCCACAGAGCAAAATAACATGCTTCAAAATTGGATGTTGAAACAAGGAGAAATTTTTGCCAAGTTCAACAGGACGATTGAAGACGTGTTGAAAATGCAATCCTCTTTTACGGAGAAAAGCGGTCGTGCGGTCAATTTCTCTGAAAATGACAACATACAAAGCATAGCAGTCGGGCGTTTGGTCGGGGATGAGAATATCGTAAACTTCCAAGCACAAATGCAGTTGTTCAACCATTCCGTAGCTGAATCGGCAGACATCATGTATGAAATGTACAAAGATGTCAACAAGATGGGGCTTTCCCAAAAGAAAGTGACAAAAGACGTGCTTGCAAACCTCAAATTGGCAAACAAATACGATTTTAAGAACGGGACAAAAGGATTTATAGAATTGGCAAAGTGGGCAGAGAATGCACGTTTCAACCTCAGTTCGCTTGGCAGCATGATAGAAAAAGTGCAAGGAGGAGGTCTTGAGGGCACAATCACGCAAGCAGCCAAATTGCAAGTATTGGGAGGAAACTTTGCACGGAATGCCGACCCGTTAAGCATGCTTTACAACGCCTATGCCGATCCGGAGAGCTATGCAAAACAAATACAAAAGATGTTCAAAGGCATTGGGCGGTTTAATGGCGAAACAGGGGAAACGACATTCAACATTGCCGACAATTTAAGGATTCGTGCGGCAGCAGAAGCAATCGGGATGAGCACGGAGGATGCAAAGAACATGGTCAGGGAGGAAAACAAGAAAAATGTCGTTATGGGGCAAATGAAGTATTCCACTTTGACCACAAGACAAAAGGAAGCCGTTGCAAACAAAGCGCAAAGGGATGAAAGGACAGGGCGGTGGTACGTCAACATGATAGGAGGTGGGAAAGTAGAAGTAGAACGTGTAAATGCACAAAATTTGGACAATATTGTTTCCGACAACAAGGACGAAGCAGCAGTTCAGTACGCAAAAAGCACAATGTCGTTTGTAGAGAAGATTGAGGCGACAACAAAACAAATTGATGCAAAATTAGGATTGCTGTCATTTACGAATTTTGCACAACTATCCGAAGAGCAAATGAATGCGTCTATAGAAGCTTATAGCAAATTCAATAGTGAAGTCCAAAAAGCTATTGAAACAAATAGAAAAGACGCTTCGGAGGCAAATAGGGGACAATTATATAATGGATTGACTAATTTGTCTGCAAAATATGCGAATGAAAGGAGTGTCGTAGATTTATCAAAAAATGAAGATAAAAAAGATGCAAGTTATGTACTATGGAGAGAAGGCGAAGCTAAAATGGGAAATACCCACGCTGCGTATGACAGAGCTTCGGAAAGATGGATGCAAGCTAAAAAAGAATACGATGAAAGTTCAGGATTTGATGCTATTGGGAAATGGTATAATAAATTGAGTGCAAAAGCAGCTGTTAACAGATCGCAATATGTTGATAATTGGAATAATGCTGATGGATTTTGGAACAAGATGGGTTCTGTTATAAGCACAATTTTTAGCCCATCCTTAGATGAACAAGCAATACAAAGACAGTATGAATTGAGGAAGAAATACCAAAATACGATATTAAACCCTGAAAATTTTACAGACGCTCAAAACAATGATGATTCCTCAATAGCTGTTCCCGCAAATAAGGTAATACCTATTCATGATGGCATAACATCTATTGCCAAATCTGACCCGAAAGATAGTGCAATATTTGCAAAAGCAGGTGGACCGTTTGACACACTTTTCAATGGAATATTTGATAAAATAAACAAGATGTATGGGCTTTATTCTGATGCCATAGGACATAAGAATGTTATTCCCAATGTTGAAGTTCAACCAATCCCTATTGCAAATGATAAAGTATCCCCTACATCAATCAATATTGATAACAGTACTACTAATACACCTAATCAAACTACCAAACAGATTTCAAATACCTCAAATGGAAAATTTGATGTGAATATACATGGCGAAATCAATTTGAAAGCAAATGGGCAAAGTATCAATATATTGAATGAATTGCAAAGCAATCCAATATTGGTTAGAGCCATTACTGATATGATAAGCGATAGCATTTCAAAGAAAATTAACGGAGGACGGTCAATCCCTAACGGATACCCGTGGTAATTCTCAAAAATAATCCATATATTTGTGCCGTCATTTTGCCGTAATGGCATGTGGCGGACATATTATTGGAAGCGTTTTGGCTTCATTCCATTGTGATGAATCTCGACAACTCATCTGAATATTGGAATGACTAAAGGCGTTCCCTCTTGGTTTAAAACTATGTGCAACTGCCATATAGAAGCCAAGGGTGTGAGCAATCTTGGTTATCTATATTCAGGGCAGTCGAGAGCCTATCACGAGGATGACAAGACAGATTGGCTCACACTTCTTTTATATGCCCTTGTACTATATCAAAATGGTTAAACGTGCATTCTTTTGAGCCGAGGTGTACAACTTTATTATTATAATTATATGAATAACAATTACAAAGATGTGATCATTGACACATTGAAAGACTATTCAGCTGAATCAGCTGATGCAAAAACATTAGTGCATTTAATTGTTGAAACAATTGTCAAAGCTGAGATGGAAGGCAAACCTGTCAAAGACAACACCTATTGGGGTACGTTAAGAGCTATTGAAAAGGATCCACATTTACTTGATTTGAAAAAAATTGAAGCACAAAAAACATCCAAGGATAAGGTGTCTGCTGTTTTTGATGAATTATTGTCGTATCTCAGACAGTATGAAGTCGGAATAAAAGAGTTGAATGAAATTTCAGACAAAATCAAAGTTAAACCATAATGTTATTTGTTACATTACAGGCTGTTCCGGGGCAAGGTATTTCAATAACAGGAATTATAATAATAGTAGTTACAGCCTTCTTTGTTATGAAAATGTTATTGAAACTACTAAAGTTGTCAGGACTTGGTATGATCATGTATAGAATCATATTTTATATCAGTCGTCAAAATGGAACGCCTGGATCGCCATTTGCAGTTTATAGTCTATTGATGTTCTTAAAATCCGCATTTAAGAAAGGCTTGAAGAAAGAGACATACAGGAACATTACAAATTGGAACATTGTACATGAAATAGCCAATCGCTATCATTGCAGTTTCCTTTTATATGGTAATGAATTCTCTTTCACTGTAATTGCAGACTCACTTTCTAACGTGGATTTTGAAGACTTGGATATAGAAGGCATCGAAGAATTAGACAAAAGATGAAACACTACTGAAAATCAACAAAGAACGTCCGAGCATGAAAATTGTCGGACGTTCTTGTTTATAATATCAATTATTTATTCTATATTTGTTCCGTTAAATTTTGAAACTTGTATTATGGCTAAAAATAGTAGAAGAATAAATTTAGAATTAGATAAAAAATATAAAGCAGTATATCCTGATGGCAAAGAAATTATTTTTAAATTAATTGGTGGTAATCCTTCTATGATATTACTTGATAATGGAGAGAGTATCGGAATTAATAATTTAGGACAATATTCTTCAATTGAAGAAGTTTTAGAAAATGAATAGTTCTATACAACTTCAGCATAAACGACTTTAAAAATTATATTGTTCTTTATGATAACGTAGTCATTATAAATGATTTTATAAGTTTTGTTATCAAAATTTTGATTTTTTATATTGATAACACCTGTTCTCTTTATATTATCTGTTTCTTCTATTCCAAAAATTTGAAAATTATTCCATTGGTAAGTTTCAAAGTCTATGGCTATTGTAATAGGCGAAATATTTTCTACCATATATGTTGTATCATTTATATCAATGTTCATTACGTTGTATATTTTTATCAATAAATATATGTAGTAAAAATAATCTGATAATTTTCACCCAACATTTTTCACATCCGCATAGCGGAAAATTCCGATTGAGCGTTTGAACATTGATTGAAAACGCTCGCTTTCGGATTGTTTTCTTGAATTGTACCGAAAAACAGCCTCATCAACATATCTTTGAAGATATGCAGCAGAAACAAAATGATAAATTCCAAAGATTGAACGTTTCAATTGTGCCCAAAAACCTTCAATGGTGTTGGTATGACTGTCTCCATCCACAAATTGTTTTGCACCGTGATTGACTACTGAATGGCTGTATTCGCTTTCAACGAGTGATCTGTAACCAATATATTCGTCTGTATAAATACGAGAACCTTCCTTTACAAACTGTTTGATGATAGGCATCAATGTCCTGCTTTTGTTGTCCTTTGTTTTCATGGCAACAACTTTCCCATTTCTTTGAGCCATTCCAAAAACAGGTGTTTTAGTTTTCAAAGAACGACCTTGCGTCCCTTCAGTTTTCTTGCTTTCGTGCTTGTTCTTTTCACTGCCTCCAATATACGCCTCATCACATTCAACATCCTCAGATAACTCAATTGAGTTTTCTTGGTTGTAAAGTGAGCGGATTTTATGTAAAATATACCAAGCTGTTTTCTGAGTGACACTAATGTCCTTTGCTAATTGATGAGAAGAAACACCTTTCTTATGAGAGGATATAAGATACATTGCAGAGAACCATTTCACCAAAGAAATTTTGGTGTTCTCAAAGACTGTCCCGACAAGGACAGAAAAATTGTTCAGACAATTGGGGCAACGGAATTGACCGTTAGAACGAGTATAGCAATGGTGGTGTCCGCAATATGGGCAAACAACATCATCACCCCATCTTTGTTCCTTCAAGAACTGTTTGCAAGCATCATTGTCTTTAAAGTAGCTTACCAATGAAATCAAGTTTTCAAATTTCTCTAATCCAATCATAATCATCTATGTTTAATTATTACGGTCGCTAAAGTACAGATCATTTGTTATCCATCCAAATGATCTAGAGATCTTTAGCTAAAGATATAATTCGATATCACCGAAAAACTTGAAATACCCGATATTTATTGCTATATTAATTATGGGTCATCAGGTATATTGTTCCCTTGTTGATTTCGTCTAAAATATAGATGTCTCCATTGTATATTTCAATTCTCTTGATTTGCCCTATAATGTTTTGATCTGTCGTTTCCAATGGGCACACTTTATACAGTTCAAAATAGTCAGACAACAATTTCTGGCTTGTGTTTTTGTTGTCAATTGAGATGACTTGACAATTTGTTGGTAATTGTCTTTGGCACCCCCAATGCATAAAGGATAAAATAGCAAGGAAAAATAGGCTTATATATTTTTTCATAGTTCTTAATTTGTCGTGTGGAGGTCGTTGATGAGCGAAAGCAACCAATGCCCCTTCCGGTTATACAATAATTCTTATAAAGCATGAGCATCCCCTTTTAAAAAGAAATTTTGATACATTTCTTTTATGGCAAGATTGTTTATGGGATTCCCTAATACTTTAATACGATTGTCTTGATCTAACAAGAAACATCTGTACTCCTCATTTTTATGGAGTTTGTTTATTTTATCCATTTCTCCGTCCAAATCATAGAAAATAGGATGATTAAATTTATTCTGTTTGCATAAAACAGCCATCTTGCGGATGTTTTTGTTCTGAACCACATAAATAAAAGCAAGGCTGTCACTACAAGTCTGAAATTCTTCCATGAACTTTTTCCAAGCATAAAGTTGCAATTTGCATTCAGAACACCCGGTGGAATCGACATGAAGCACTACTTTGTATTTTTTCTCCAACAAGTCGGTGCATATTGTATCTCTGGTTAAAATTTTAGGTTGCAATGAAGCAGGGAATACAATTTCTTTTCCATACCACTCCTTTACAATTCTCATGGCTTGTCTTTTTTCCGAATGGCATGAAAAACAGAGTAGAAAGCAAATGGAAATGATAACTTTTCTCATGGCTATTGTTTTAAAAATAGGTCAAACAAAATCTTTTTTGCCTTGGGTATTCTGTAATCGTAATCAGTATAATGCCGGTTGCTGTTGTTTTGGTACTGCTGTTCCAAAGGCATGTATTGCTCTAAAACCTGAATGTTTTCCCTTGTTGCAAAAGGGTTGGGATGGTCGGAAAAATAAACAGAATCATAAGGAGCGGAGGCACCGGAAGCATAATTGGATTGTATGGCGATAGGCTTAGTCCTTAAATTTTCCGGTACAGGCTTGTATTTTTCGCATGCCCAATATTCTTTTTCCACCAGCTGGTTCCTGGAAGGGTGGGGACGCGAGGGATTGAATCCGCTCCAAACCCGTTTGTCTTCATTCTCTATTTTTTTCCAAATGATTTCCGAATAGCATTGCGAGATATAGGCATGCCCTTCCGGATCATATCGGAATTCAGCTTTAGCCTTGATCAGGCAAGGGCTTTGCACCGGATTCCGTGAAGTCATATTGACCAACAAGAAATATTGCAAATCCATGGATTCAAATTCAATGCTTTTCATCCTCAAACTTTCCCGGTCGATTTTTAAAGTGCCTTTGGAAAACATCCGGTTTTTTTGAGGCCAGTATTCTTGCCGTGAAACAAAACCGAGCATATAATCCGAGCTGTCAATATCGACAAAATGAAATTCAAAATGTCGGGGATCATCCATCAGGGGGGCGTAAAGGTAAATTGCCCGCATGATGTTAAAAAGACAGGTGTTTTCTGCCACATAATTCCTGTCCATATCCGGACTGCCATACATGCAGTCATATCTCAATGTGTCTTTCCCTGATGAAGTTAATTGATAACTCCGGGCACTGCATATCGGAATGAAGTTGTCATAGTATTCCAAATCCCATTTGCTTTTACATTTGTTGTTACCGGACGTGAGGAACAGCCCGTGTTCATGACGCAAATGGATGATTTTTCCTTGGCTCTCAATGACTTTTGCATAATCTCCCAAGGCAGAATACCGAAGATAGAATTTTTTTCCATTGTATCGGGCACCTGTCCTTTTCCAGCTTTTGGTCAGCAAATTAGGCAAACTTTCCATATTGACAACAGATTCCGGCAAAACTGTCATTTTTTCTTGCAGGCGGATTTGCATGCCCTCCCGGAGGTCATTTGAAGAAAGGCTGTAATCAGAATATCCTAAATAACGAAATCTGATTTCCTTATTTTCAGCCACGTCCTCTTGTAGAATCCGGAACATGCCCTGTTGGTCTGTCGTGCCTAACAGGTAATATTCCGGCAACTGCATGACAATGACTTCCATTAGCGGCATGCCCTCGGCTGTTGTCACTTGAATGTTCAACGTATCCTGTCCTTTTCCCGGCAGGAAAAAGCCTAAAACAAACAGGCTTATCAAAAAACAAATTTTCGCTTTCATATCTCTTTCATTTTAAAGTCAAAAAGGCAATTGGAACCGGTAAAACACCATGGCTTCTTTGTCGATATCCGGTTCTCCGGAAGCATAATAATAAGGAGCCGAGTACCCGATGACCCGGAAATTTTTAGGTACTTTGTATTCCGCCGCCAGTTGCATATTTTTATAAACCTGCAACCCATCGTATGAGAGTGGTTCCCCATGGTGGAAACTGCGGAATAGCAGGGCAGTTTCAGGGATATATCTGAGGTCATAGTAGTATCCGCATTTTTGGCGGTCTTCGCCATTGTGTTCGTCAGAATCTTCCAATGATTGTGTTTCCGGGTAATCGGTATTCATTTGCTGTCCGGCTTTCCCGAAGCCTGTCACTTGCGAAGTTGGAAAATCCATTAGATAAATATGTGGGTCTATTTCAAAGGAAAAGAACAGCGTATCCCCGTAAGTGTCAAAAATCACATTCTTAAAATTAGGGACATAGCGGTATTGAGCATAAATTGGCGAACGGTTGCACATCATTTTGACTAGTTTGGCACTGTCTTGGGTAAGAATACCTATCGTATAGGCGTTCTCATAAAAATGAGAAGCGTAAGCCCCGCCATATCCGTTATATTTCACATGGTCAGTAACAATAGGTATAACAAGATAATCTTTCCCTAAAATGCGCAAATTAGGTTCGGCATATTCCACTTCGTAGATGCCTGTTTCATTAGGATCAGGGTGGTTGTATAAATATTTGATGGATTTGTCTGAGTTCCAATTAATTCGTGCTTCTTTTGTTCTGTTCCAATTACGGTCGATAGTAAATATGTTCCATGACTCATCCATGATGTAATATCCATTTCTATCGTTTGTAATAACATTCAGTCCTAAAATCTCTTGAGGCCCTCGTCCACGGGAAAGATGTGAATTAATATATTTTCCGTTTAAGTCATAACAAAAAATACTAGAGAGTGCTGGATCTGCAAAATATAACGTATCATTCTGTAGAAAAAAATCTCCTTCCATAGAAGTCATTTGATTTTCATCTTCAGCATAGATATAAAAAGTGTCAGTAGATAAAAATGTGGGTATAATATTTCGTTTCGTTGTAATATATTGGATTTTTTCATAGTCAATTTTATTATAACTTTCTGGAATATGCATACAACCTATTGTAGTTGTGCAAATATATAACATTGTTAGATATGAATATGTTTTCATTGTTTTTTGATTAAGTTTCCCCGAAAACTTGTGTTTTCGGGGAAAAATTTTACTTAATGACAACTAGCATCATAATCATGGCAGTTTAAAGAAACTCCAATATTAGCTTTATGGCAGGCTGGTCTGGTGGAAAGAGCATTGCCTGCATAACACAGATCTTTACCATTGTCACTTTTTTTACAACGGCAATATTGATAGTTTGATTCCACTGGATTTTCTTGTTCCGATTCAGCCAATGCTTCTGCATTCATCAAAAAATTGCCAAAATCAGGCAATTGGTTTTGATTACGCTTCAAACCAATAATTGTCAATGTTGCTGATAATACAACGATAGATGAAATAATAAGAACTTTTTTCATTGTAAAATTGTTTAATGTTTTTCTTTAATATATCCATTAACTCATTACTCCGTTTTATAAACAAGCCGTATTGTACCCATTGCCAGCGGAGATTTTTGCAATGGTTTGGCATAAAATATCGCCATTTTTTCTATCTTGCGCGCCTCCTTTCTTTATTAAGGGAGTGTCGGGGATGCAAACTGAAGCAACTTTAGCGAGTAGGGTCAGTTTGGCATCCCCTCTTTCCCAATTTAACATTCATTTTCTCTGTTGCGGGAACAAGTCCCCGCGTTGTTGTTAATTAGATAAATTACATTATGTCCTTTTCTATTCTTCATTTTTCATTCTCTTTTTAAGGGATAGGATGGGAAACATTTGTTCGTTATTTCTCATCCTTTTCCCTTTCCATGAACAACTACATTTATTCCGTGACAAAATTAGGCTATGTGATTTTATCAACCATAGAAAAAGTATTCCTTTGTATTCCCCTAGCGTGTTAAATTTTGTGCGTGCATTTCTATATATTATTTGTTCTTGCAAATGGAGCTGTCTATATTTATTCTTACCTAAGAATAGTTTTATATTGCAAATCACCATAATAGTGAATACACTTGCAATCAATATTTTTATTGCCTTAGTCATAGAATTTTATTTTATATGGTAAAATACAATGATCGGATTATGGTCATCTGGAAGTTTTAATTCAGAAAATAGTTCAGGAACATCGCTCCAATCATAATATGTAACAAAGCAATTGTTTTCAATGCAATTGAAGTCTAAAAAGTGCTCAGCTAAACTATTGTCATATTTTAGATCTTTTGAAATATTAATTGTTTTCACTGTATTCTTTTCAGGATGAATAATGGACATGTATCGAGAATCATTTATTAAAAAAAGAATGTAGTATTTGTTGTCTAACTTAGCAATATTGTAAGGTAATGCATAATCGTGGAAGCGGGTATGCAATAATTTGCCAATGTTCTTTTCATTTATATGTGGGACTTCATAGTTATTGAACTCCATTTTGAATATTGGATTTGAAATACCTTCCTTATAAGTATAAACGATATTCTCGAAATTGTTGAAGTAGATCAAGGTATCATGGTAGAATCTGAAATAGAGCCTTGGTGAATAATTTATTTGACCTGCAATTTCAGTAGAATAAGGCGAAGTTTTTTCAATAATTTTTCCTTTAAGATTGATGAAAACAGAGTTGAAGGGTTGTTCGTCATTGTATACATTATAATTCATAGAAAAGTAAATGCTATTTGTTGAAACAGCAATAGTAGTGGGTGCTAATGACTTGTTTATAGGTATTGAATATTTATAATATCCCTTGTAATCATAGACTTGAATCTTGTTTCCGCAATAGAAATAAATACTTGAATCTTGCTCATTGATATCAAAATCATATAATCGGACATATTCTTCAGGTCCTCTTCCTTGTCGGCAGATTCTATTTATGAATTTTCCCTTTTTGTCAAATACGAATACCCCTTCGGCAACTCGGTCTCCGACAAAGATTTTATTTGGAGTGGCAATAATGCGTGATATGCTTCCAATAAGAGTGCTGTCATTTGTTTCAAGAGGTATATATTGGATAGAATCGACAAAATCAGATAATTTTGCACTTTGCATATTAGACATTAAATTGAAAGATGGGATATTTAACTCTTCCATTTCATTTTTGCAACTTAGAGTGCATAATAAAATGATAATGAGAAATATTTTATTCATAGCTATTTTATTTATGCAAGCACAGTAATTTACACCTAATGGTTTAGACATTTTTTTACTGATGTTGGTGTTATGGAAACAATTTCCACGTGAAGAAACACAATCTATCCTTTTTCTACCAGGGGTGTGTCGGGGATGCAAACTGAAGCAACTTTGGCGAGTAGGGTCAGTTTGGCATCCCTTCTTTCCCAATTTAACATTCA
>CALUKF010000109.1 GCA_944321145.1 uncultured Odoribacter sp.
GAGGAGAGCTTGAAGAACTTGCGCGATTTGGGAAATGTGCTGGACACGGCGAAGGAAGAAGGACTGAAGGAGGGGTTGAAGAAAGGACGCAAGGAAGGCTTGAAAGAAGGGCGGAAAGAAGGTTTGAAAGAGGGACGGAGGGAAGGTTTGAAAGAAGGTTTGAAAGAAGGGGAAAAACGTAAAAGCATAGAGATAGCGAGGAAATTGTTGGGGGCAGGCATTTCTGATGAGGTTATTGCTGCTTCGACCGGTTTGACGATAAATGAAATTCAAGATTTGAAATCCTAAACAGAGAAAAATAGAATGTATGCATGCCGCAGGTGGAAAAGCCTGCGGCTTTTTTATGAGGATAATTTTATGCCATCAGAAAATACAAAACGAATAGCGAGGAATACGGCAATGCTTTACGTGCGGATGTTGTTATTGATGGGAGTCACTTTTTATACATCTCGGATTGTATTGAATGCATTGGGAGTAGAGGATTATGGTATTTATAATGTGGTTGGAGGGGTCGTTATCTTTTTGTCTTTTTTGAACAATACACTGGCTATGTCCACTCAACGTTTTTTGAATTATGAGATGGGCAATGCTGGCGGTGGAAATTTAGAAAAAGTCTTTTCGTATGCTTTGACGGGTCATTATATTGTGGCAGGAGTTTTTTTGTTTCTTGCTGAAACAATAGGTTTGTGGTTTGTTTACAATCAATTAATTATTCCGGAGAATCGATTTACGGCAATGTTGTGGGTATATCATTTTTCTGTGCTTACTTTTATTGTGAATATCATCAGTACTCCTTATAATGCCGCAATTATAGCCACAGAGAAAATGGATGCCTATGCTTATGTGTCGATTTTTGAAGCTATATTGAAATTGGGAATCTCTTATTTATTGTTCATTCTGCCTTTTGACAAGTTGAAGTTGTATGCGGTCTTATTATTCTTTGTCGCGTTATTAGTGCGTTTCGCTTATTTTGCCTATTGCAGGCAAAAAATAGAATGGATTACTTCGAAGTTAAGGTGGAATGAAGTCTATATGAAAAAGATATTTTCTTTTTCTGGTTGGATATTCATGGGAGGATTTTCACATGTATTGAGTGTGCAAGGGGTAAATGTATTGATTAATATGTTTTTTAATCCGGTACATAATGCTGCTCGTGGCATAGCTGTTCAATTGCAAGCGGGAGTTAATACCTTTTCTGCTAATTTTATGACAGCAGTCCGCCCTCAGATTGTAAAATCTTATGCAGGAGGAGATTATCATTATGCTTTTTCTTTGGCTTTTATGTCAGCAAAGATATCTTATTTTTTGATGCTGTTAATTACTGTCCCTTTGCTTTTAAATACAGATTATATTTTATCGTTATGGTTGAAGATTGTGCCGGAACATGCAGTTGTTTTTACCCGTTTGTCATTGCTTGACATTTTATTGGGGGCAATGATTTCTCCTTTGGCTGCATTATCTCAGGCATCAGGAAAAGTAAAGTGGTACCAGTTGATTATATCGAGTGGTTTCTTGTTAGTATTTTTATTGACTTATTTGTTTTATCGTTTAGGCTTTGCGTCTTATACAACTTTTGTCGTATCCATAGCAATTACCGCTTTAGGTACATTGGGGCGCATATTGGAATTGCGCCACACTGTTGGTTTTCCCATAAGAAGATTCTTTGTTGAGGTCGTTTCCCGCGTGATAGGAGTATCTGTCGGTGTAGTTGTTTTTGCTATGATTTGTTGGAATTTTATGAGAGTCGGTTCGTTGGGAAATTTATTTTTAACATCGTTGCTGTCTCTGTTATTTACAGGTCTTCTCATTTGGTTTTTAGGAATGAAAAGCAATGAGAAAGAATATATTTTGAGCAAGATTCATCTAAAATTATAGTTATATGCAAGCGTTGATATTAGCGGCGGGATGCGGGAAGAGGCTACGTCCCTTGACGGATTATGTGCCAAAGTCGTTGGTGGAGGTGAATGGGGTGCCTTTGCTGGTGAATGCATTGGAGTGTTTGTCGGGGCGGGGGATTGAGGAGGTGGTGATTGTGGTGGGTGATAAGCGAGAGATTATTGTAGAGCGTATAGGGTTCGATTATAAAGGGATGCGGATTGTGTATGTGGAGAATCCGCGCTATCAGGAGACAAACAATATTTATTCGTTTTGGCTGGCACAGAATTATGTGCATGACGATGTGGTGATGCTAGAATGCGATTTGTTTTACCGGCGTTCGTTGGTGGATAAGGTTTTGGAGGGGAGTGGGGAGTGCAATATTTTGATCAGCCCATACGATGCGGGGACGATGGATGGCACGGTGATAGCAGTGGATGGAGACGGAAGAGTGAAGAATTTGGTAATTAAGCGTGACCAAGGGGAGGGGTTTGATTATGAGGGCAAGTACAAGACGGTGAATGTTTATACGTTTAAGCGGGATTTTATTAAAAACCAATTGTTCCCGTTTGTGGATACCTATGTACAGCGGCAAAGCGTGAACAGTTATTATGAGCTGGTGTTGGGCGGACTGATTTATTGGGGGAATGGTGATGTGCGGGCAGTGGAAATTAGCGGGGATGAGTGGTGTGAGATTGACGACATGGAGGATTTGAAGAAGGCGGAAGAAAAATTTGGGAGCAATGGATAGTTCGGGAATTATTATAGGATCCAAGCCTGATAATATTTCATGGGCTGAAATAACGGAATTGTTACATTTAGCTTTTGCAGTTCATTTAAAAACAGGGTTGAACTATGCGGCATGCACACAAACTGTAGAGGAAACTATTTCGAGGGTGGGAGATGGCATGTGCATTGTTGGATTAATGGACGGAATCTTGGTTGGATGTGCAACAGTACATTTTAACGGTGGAATAGGGCATTTGTCACAAGTAGCTGTCCATCCGACATTTCAAAAATATGGAATTGGGAGGAAATTGCAAGACTATATTTTTGATTATGCAAAGGCTAATGGTTGTAAGGCTTTGATTTGTGATACGTCGGAAAAGGCGGTGGAGGTTGTGAAGTGGTATTTACAGACGGGGTGGCAGAAGGTGGGGTTGTGCTCTCATACAACAACAAATTATTATAGTGTTGTTTTCAGAAAACCTGTTTGCGGTCGGAAATATCCAATTTGGGAGGCTCGGTTGCGTTTTGGTGTCTCTTCTTGTTTTTGGAGGATGTTGTTGAGAAAGAATGGGAAGGTTAGAGTGTTGGCGAAGCCGTTTTATCTTTTCGCCCGGAAAATTTATCGGATGATGGGAAGGTAAAACGGGATATTTTTTGTAATTTTGCAGGAGGTATCAAAGGCATTGAATATGAAAACAGGAGAAATAAAGAGAACGAAACGGCAAAAAGCAAGGGATTGGGCTGCGTTTTTGGAGAAGTTGAGAAATACTCCCAGAGAGAAATTGTCTAAAGCTGCCCAATGGGTGTTAGACAATGAGGAAAAAGAGGAAAGGTATTGGGTTGATATGAGAGCTGTGCTTAAATGAAGCTGTATCTTGACACAAATATGGTCACATACTTTCTCTTCAATAGGGATGAATTGGCGTGCAACGTTCGCGAAATGTTATTTGATTATTCAAATTTATTGTTTGCAAGTTCTGTATGTGTGCATGAACTTATTCATTTATGCCAAATTGGAAAAGTTTTGAAAGAAAGCAAGGGGAAAGGTGTTCGTATTGATTCTCAAGTTATAATTAAAAGCATGGATGATGCCGGAATAGGTTTAGTTCCTGTAAATGAACGTCATTTGTCTGTATATGCTTCGTTGCCCTTGTTGGAAAATCACAAAGATCCGAATGACCGATTGATTATAGCTCAGGCTATATCAGACCGGACGACTTTGCTCAGCTCTGATCGAAAGTTTGAACAATATCAAAAATTTGGGTTGGATTTTGTGTTTAATGAGCGATGATAAATCCTTTATTCATTCAAGAAATTTGTAATTTTGCGGGAGAAAATAAAGAAAAGTATGGCAGGCAAGTTGAAATTGAAACGGATTCTTATCAAGGGATTTAAATCGGTGGATTCTCGGCATCCATTGCTGTTGGAGGTGGGGGATGTGAATGTGCTTTTGGGGGCGAACGGAGCGGGAAAAAGTAATGTAATCGGTTTCTTTCAGTTGCTTGAAAATTTGATGGGCGGGAGTTTGCAGCGGTATGTGGAGCAGGCGGGGACGGCTCAGACTTTTTTGTATTATGGGGCGAAAAAGACTCCTGCGCTGTTGGGAATGTTGAATTTTGAAGATGAGGAGGAGAACCAGTATGTTTATCAAGTTGCTTTGTCGCATGCGCTTCCTGACCGTTTGATTATTACCATGGAAAATGTGGCTTTCCAAAAAGGGAAGGACGGGTTGATACAGCCTACGGCGTTGCCGACTAATTTCAAGGAATCGGAGTTGGCGGAGGCGAAAGATGCAGTATCCGTGGCAATCAGAGAGTTTTTGTCCGGCTGCAAGATTTATCAGTTTCATGATACTTCGGCGGATGGGGTGCTTCGGCAGTCGTCGCCGGTAGAGACGGCGCATTATTTGCAAGCGAAGGGAAATAATTTGGCGGCGTTCTTATACTATTTAAAGGGAAGCTATCCATTTTATTATAAACGCATTGTTGAGTATGTGCGTTTGGTAATGCCCCAGTTTTGGGATTTTTATTTGCAACCGAGGCAGGGCTATGTGTCATTAACTTGGACGGATAATTCAGCGAATGATTATGTGTTGATTCCGCAACAGTTATCGGATGGCACGCTTCGTTTTATCGCATTGGCAACACTTTTGTTGCAACCGGAAGAGACGATGCCGAACGTGATTCTGATTGATGAACCGGAATTAGGGTTGCATCCGTATGCCATCCGGCAATTAGCGGAGATGATTAAGGATGCTGCTTTCCATACGCAGGTGATTGTTGCTACGCAATCCCCGTTGCTGTTGGATGAGTTTGAATTGGGGAATGTTTCCATCCTAGAGCGGGATGAGGATTTGAATGCCACGGTAAAGCGGGATTTGAATAAAAAGGAGTTGGCGGAGTGGCTTGACCATTATTCTTTGAGTGAATTGTGGGAAAAGAATATTTTGGGAGGGCGTCCGGTATGAATACGAAGATTTTGAATGTCCTTTGTGAGGGGGCAACGGAAGAATTGTTTGTAAAAAGGGTGCTGAAAGAACATCTGGCTGTGCAGGGGATTGTTGTGAAGACGCGGCTTTTGCAGACTAATAGGAGGTTGAATGTGCGTGGCGGGATTTTGAGTTATCCACAAGTGAGGGGTGATTTGCATCTTTGGTTCAGGGAAAACTTAGCAAGGAAAAGCGAAGAGCATCATTATACTACGATGATTGATTTGTATGCTTTGCCTTATGATTTTCCAGCCTATCGGGACGCTGCACAAATCCGGGATGCCTATTTGCGTGTGGAAAAGTTGGAGGAGGCATTGCAGGAAGATGTGGATATGTCGGGATTTATTCCTTACATCCAGTTGCATGAATATGAGGCGTTGGTCTTTTGCGGACTTGAGTTTTTGCCGGACTATTATCCTAAAGCGGTGTCAGTTGTTAAGAACTTGCGAAAGGCTTTGGAGAAATTTTCCGGGAATCCAGAACTGCTTGACGGAGGCAGGGAAACTTCACCAAGCAGGAGGTTGATTAACGAGTTGGCTGATGCCCGTTGCCATTATGAAAAAACAAAGGCAGGGGTAGAGATTGTATTAAGAGTGGGGTTATCCGCTTTGCGGGAACGTTGCCAGCATTTTGATATGTGGGTGCGGCGACTTGAAGAGATATAAAGAATTCTTTGTTTAGTGATGAAGGAAGCCTACCGAATGACGGTAGGCTTTTTTGTTTATATGTTGTAGATATGCGTGAAATCGGTTTGGAAGAACGGAAAAAATTGCAATTGGATATTTTGGCGAATGTGGCATCGTTTTGTGAGAGGCATGGGATTACTTATTTTTTGTCGAGCGGGACGTTGATAGGCGCTGTGCGCCATCAGGGGTATATACCTTGGGATGATGATATTGACATTATGATGCCGAGACCGGATTATGAGCGATTTGCGAAGGAATATCATTCTGATATCTATGAGTTTATGGATATGAATAAAGATGTGGCTTTCCCTTATGTACTGGCAAAGGTTGTGGATACGAGAACAAGGCTTCAGGAAGCAGGCAGAAAATATGAGAGAATGGGGGTGCATGTTGATGTTTTTCCGCTGGATGGGCTTCCTTCAGGGCTGTTTTCATGCAAATGGCATTTGTTTTTGCTGGGACGGCTCATTTATGCACGCAGCATAAAAAATATTGTGATAAAAGATTGCAGGAATAGGTTTAAACAGATTTGTTATGCTGTATATAAAATTTTTCTAAGGCTGTTTTCTCAAAAGTGGCTAACAGAAAAAATCCTTCGTTTACAAATGAAATATAATTGGCAGACTGCTGAATATGTGTCCAGTTTGGGAAGTTCGACGGAACGAGTTAGGGGTAAAAAGGAGTGGTTTGAAAAAGGGATTCGTACGGCTTTTGAAGAATACTATTTTCAAATACCTATTGGATATGATAGTTGGTTGCGTTTGATTTATGGAGATTATATGAAATTGCCGCCGGAAGAGAAGCGGGTGATAGGACATGGTTTTGAAGCTTATATGGTAGATTAACATTGCAAAAGGTTGCGTTCAAAATTGAAAAGAAATGCTTCCGTATTATTGGATATTTTGTATTCTTTGGATATTAGCTTTTTTTGACTGTCTTCAATTGAAGAAAGGACAGAAATATCCGCTTTATTTTGGGATATATTTTTTATTAGCATGTTTTGCCGGTTTGAGGCTGACTTCTCCGGATTACGAAGCTTATAAAATATATTTTGAGTTGCTAGACAAATCGTCATTCTTGAATGCTTCTGAAATTGCGATTGTTGCTACTGATTGGGGGTTTGTTTTAATTAATAAGCTCATAGGAATATTTACTGATGATTCATTGCTTCTTTTTTTATTTATGTCATTTGTAAGTGTGGGAATTAATTTGTCGTGTTATAAAAAATATACACCTTATTTTTTTACTGCAATTCTTTTTTATTTTGTGCATACTTTTGTGGCTCGTGAAATGATGCAAATTAGAGCGGGTTTAGCTTGTGCGTTGTGTTTATATAGCGTCCGTTTTCTTGTCATAAAAGAAATTAAGAGATTCCTTTTTGTTGTATTGATTGCAGCTACGATTCATTTAGCTGCATTGATTTTTGTTATTACCTATATATTAGTCAGAATTGATTTTTCAAAAAGGACATGGATTTTTTTGTTAATAATGTCTTTTGCAATAGGGTGTATTTGTCCCTTGGGGCAATTATTAAAAATGTTGCCTTATATGGAAGGATTAGAGAGGATGCAAAACTATTCAGATTGGGAGGGTTATAATCAGACATTAGGTGTATTTTCAAATCCAACAGTTATAAAAGAATTGGTAATTTCATGCGTTTGTTTGTATTATTACGACGGGTTAAGTAGGAAGGTTTATGCTTTTAAGGAATTGCTGGCTATTTATTTGTTTTCTTTGTGTTGGTTGGTAGTATGGAATGATTTTGGAATTATTGCGGCAAGAATAGCCACTTTCT
>CALUKF010000110.1 GCA_944321145.1 uncultured Odoribacter sp.
GCCTGGATGCGGAGCCAGCTGTCGCTGATGTGCCTGCTCCGGCGCACATATTCCTCCTGCTCCTTCTGCTCGTCGCGGCCGTATATCTTCCAGTCCACCACCGTCGTGCGGGTCACGCTGTCCTGCACGTAGCGGGTGTACATATTATAAAGCCCCCGCAAATCGTTGTTCGGCGTGCCGCTCACCGTCGCATGCAAGAACAACTTGGCGTCCCCCACAATCGTAATCTCGCCGTTCTCCAGAAACAAAGGGGTAATCTGCCCGTCGTTGCTCCGGATGAAATGCAACATGACCACCTCCACGCTGTCGCCCTCGAAATGATAAGTCCCGTCCACCACTTCCGTGCTGTCGATGACCGTCTGCTCGCCGTGGAGGGACTCCTCGCGCACCAAGTAGACTTTTCCTTTGTAATCGCCGTTGATTTTCCCGTTAATCACATACCCGGCAGGCTTCGCGGTCTCCTGGGCGAAAGCTCCCGTCCCGAGACCGAACATCAAAGCCAAAATGAATAAATAACATCGCATAACTTAAATTGTTTTATTTGATAAATAATTGATTTCCTGACACTACAAACTTGATTCCCGAGGTCTCGGACAATTGCCGCATGAACACTTCTATGCCCACGCCCTTGTCCAAAATGCCCGTAAACAGCTTGTCCTTGATGCTTTCTTCCAAGAATACCACGTCTTTCCCGTACCACCGGTTCATGGTCTTGGCAATGTCCTCCAGCCGCTCGCCCTTGAAGATGTAAGTCCCCTCGCGCCAGCATACGTAATCCTTCACGTTCACCCGCCGCACCTTCACGGTGCTCTCCTCCACCGCCAACTGCTGCCCCGGAGCCAGCCGCCAATCCCGCTCCCCGCTGTCCGCCCGCACGGCTCCCGACACCAAGGTCACCTCCAGCCCCTCGTAAGTGTTCACGTTGAACGCCGTCCCCAGCACCTCGATCTTCATCCCCCCGGCTTCCACTCGGAACGGGCGTGCCGCGTCCTTCGCCACGTCCAAATACACTTCCCCCTCCACCTTCACCTCCCGGCTCTTTCCCGTGAAACGCGCCGGATAGGTTATCTTGGAATCGGCGTTCATCCACACCTCCGTCCCGTCCTCCAGCACCAGGTGGTACTCCGAACAGGCCGGCACTGCCACCGTCAGCGTGTCCACCACGTCCTCCCTGCCCCGCGCCGTAGCCAGCGAATCGTACATCCCGTAGTCCAACGTCCCCCCTTCTGCCAGCAGCCAGCTGCCCCCGCTCCCGGACGACAACATCGGCGCAACCTCCACCGCCTCCAATTCCACCGCTGCCACCAGCTCCATCTCCCCCCCCTCATGCGCCTGCAGGTGCTCCCAGCCGAAATAAACGCCCGCGCATGCCACAGCCACTGCCGCCGCTGCCGACATCCACCGCTTCATCCGCCGCTTCAACTGAAAATGCCGCCTTCTCCGCTCGAAACGGGCAAAAGCCTCCTCCCAGCCGCCTTCCGGTTCCTTGTCCATCCGCTCGCGCACATGCTCACACAAACGCTCGAAGACACTCCCGTCCTTCTCCTTTCCTTTCCACGCATACAGCTCCCTCTCCTCCTTCTCCGTCTGCACCCCTGCCACATACCGTGAAAGCAAATGAGCAATCCGCCTAAATCCGTGTTCGTTTTCTATCTGCATCTTGCAAATTCCATTTTTTATCATTATCTTTTACTAGGAAAACAACAAAAGGGCACAAAAGGAGGGGTCACCCCCTGTTAAAAAATCCAAAATCCGCCTGATTATTTTCTGGTCTTATGCCAACACCCACAACACCAGCGACTTCCCGCGCCTATCATCTGCCAGCCACTCCGACAACTTTTCCTTTCCGGCGCGCTTGTGGTCCTTCACCGTCGTCACGGAAATCCCCATCAACCCCGCAATCTCCGTCGGCTCCTTCCCTTCCAGCGTATACTTCATCACCCGCCGGCACTGCTCCGGCAAACGGTTCACCGCCTCGTTCAGGCGGGCAAACACCTCCTCCTCCATCGCCTTCTCCCAATAATCCTCCACCGGCTCCTTCTCCTGCAGCATCGCCTGCTCATACCGCCGCCGGCGTCCCTCGCTCTTCAAATGATTCACGATTCTGTTCTTCATCGAGCGGTAAAGATAAAACTTCAGCCCGTCCACCGAATCAAACGTCGCCCCGCCATAATACAGCCCCACGAACACGTCCTGCGCCAAATCCTCCGCCGTCGCGCTGTCCTTTACATACGTGACAGCCAAGCTCTTCAGAGGGGCGTAATAGCGTGCGAACAATTCCCGGTAGGCAGCATCGCTCTTTTCAGCCAATGACTTTATAAAAACAGAATCCAACATAAACACGTTTTTGCGCAACAAAAATAACTTTTTTCCTCCTCATTTCCTTCCCTTCCCCCTCTTTTTTATTCAAGAAAAAAACGGAACTGTATCGAAATGCCTTTTTTCATACTCCCTCCCCCCTTCGGGATAGTGGAGGCTTCGCCTCGAAATGGCTACGCTCGGCATAGTGGAAACAAGTTTCCCCTCTGCCCTCGCTTAAACGCCATATTCCCCTACCTCAGGGGGAGAGTTTAAAATGTCTGGCATTCAAGCTCCTCCCCTAAGATAGGGGAGGTGGCTGCGAAGCAGACGGAGGAGTATGACTAGCATTTTGATACAGCCCCGTTCCTATAATTCCAGCCCCCCTTTACTCCGCCATAATCGCTTCCACCTCCTCCACCGTAATCGGGGTGCGCTTGTCGCCGAGGAAACGGGAACCGCCGGCAGTGATGAGGATATCATCCTCCAGGCGGATGCCGCCGAAATCCTTATACGTGTCAATCCTGTCATAATTCAGGAACTCCCGGTGCAACCCCTCCGCACGCCACTGGTCAATCAGCGCAGGGATAAAATAACAGCCCGGCTCGTCCGTCACCACAAACCCCTCCTGCAAACGGCGCCCCATGCGCAGCGAAGAAGTGCCGAACTGGTTAATCGGGCGCGTCTCCTCGTCATACCCCACGTAAATCTGCCCCAAATCCTCCATATCGTGCACGTCCAAGCCCATCATGTGACCCAGCCCGTGAGGCATAAACAACGCATGCGCCCCGGCAGCCACCGCAGCGTCCACGTCGCCCTTCATCAGCCCCAAGTCCTTCAGCCCCTGCGCCAGCACCTTGCACACCTCCAGGTGCACATGCTGGTACGTCACCCCCGGCCGTGCAATCTCGATGGCGCGGTTGTTGCATGCCAATACAATATTATATACCTCCTTCTGCCGGCTGTCGAACTTGCCCCCCACGGGCACCGTGCGCGTAAAATCCGAACAATAATTCATATTATTCTCCGCCCCCGCATCCGTCAGCATCATCCGCCCCACCTGCAGCGTCTGGCTATGGTCGTGGTTATGCAGCGTCTGCCCGTTCTGCGACAGGATGACCGGGAAAGAAATCATGCTCCCGTACGAAGCCGCAATCCCCTCCAGCAACCCGGCGACATACTGCTCCTTCACCCCCGGCTTCGCATGGCGCATCGCCGTCGTGTGCATCTCATAGCCGATATTGCAAGCCTTCGTTATCTCCTCAATCTCACACGCTTCCTTCACCGACCGCAGGTCTACCACCGCCTTCACCAGCTCCAGCGAAGCATACTCCTTCACCATCGCGTGGCGGATGCCCAGCAAATCCTCAATCAGCTGCACATTGCGGAACCGGTAGGGCGGCAGGAAATGCACCCTCCTCCCGGCTGCCACGGCTTTCCGCAGGCAATCCGCCAGGGCGGCAAAGGGAGCCGTCCGCTCCACCCCGACCTCCGCCGCCATGTCGCGCACGGAAGGCTGCGGGCCCATCCAAATAATATCGTCCATATCCACATCGTTCCCGAAAATCCACTCCTCGCCGCTCTCCGCATCCATCACCCCGGCAAACCCCGGCTGCGAAATGCCGAAAAAGTACAGGAACGAACTGTCCTGCCGGAACTTGAAACAATTATCCGTATAATTGGCAGGGGCTTCCCCGTTGCCCAGAATCAAAATCAAACCGCTTTTGATTCGCTCCTTCAGGCGCGCGCGCCTGTTCATGTAAACGCTTTTGTCAAACATATTTTCAATTTTAAATGGTTCTTCCAAAAAGTGACCCCAAGGTAAGCATAAAAAAGCGAACCGCCAAAGAAACGGGCAGAAAATTACACGACGCCGGCAAGGCTGCGCCCAAATGCCCTTTTTCATACTCCCTCCCCCTGCTTCACATCCACCTCCCCTCCCGTTCCCCTCCCACTTCTCTCCGTATCCCATAGCATTAAAAACATTATTATCTTCATATCATAGCTATATCATAACCATAAAAACAAGGTTATAATAAGGTTATAAATAGGTTATGATAAGGTATTGAGTGCTATTTAACAGCTATGGGACAGCAAGTTAATACGGACAAGACACGGATAGTATATAAAAATCCGCGCAGGGACGGCGGGAAACGGGAGCGGGAAGGGCAAATAAGGCGCTCAAAATGAGGAGGCAAAGGGCAGGAAAAGGCAAAGAGGGAGCGCCTGCAATTTAGAACGCGTCTAAAGTTTGAAATTCCAAAATAATCTTGCGATTTTATTTGATAATGGCAAGAACAATCTGTAATTTCGGGGCGTTTTTCAGGCGGTAGGCTTGAATTGATGAAAGAACTTAAATATCAGAAGATAAATAGATATTTTATTCATTAA
>CALUKF010000111.1 GCA_944321145.1 uncultured Odoribacter sp.
GCCGAAAATATCGGGCGGTCGATAAAAAAAGTACCTTTCATAACAATCTCGTTTCTTCAATTCCTACTCCTTGCTTTCCCCTGTTTCCTCATCCTGCGGGCGGGCTTCCGCCACGGGCACCAGGCGCACGCCCGGCGTGAGCTTGTGGTAGCCTTCCGTGACTATCAGCTCGTGATGCCCCAAGCCGCGCTCCACCACTACATAGTTGCCAAACTCCGGACCCATCTCAATCAGGCGTTTCTCCGCCGTGCTGTCGCGGCGCATCACGTAAATATGCGCCCCGCCCTTCTCGATGGCAACCGCCTTGATGGGCACCACCACCGCATCCTCCCGCACGTCGAGCAGGAGGCGCACCTTCGTGAACTGCCCCGGCAGGAGCTTCCGCTCCGGGTTCGGCAGGCTGGCACGCACGCCGAAAGTACCCGTCTTCGGGTCTACTTGTGGCTCTGCAAAATCCACGATGCCCTCTTGCGGATAGACGGAATTGTCCGCCAGGGTCACGGTGACGGTCGGCTGCCAGGAGCGCGAGGTATCCTGTTCGCCCAGGCGCACATTGCGCTGCTGGCTGCGCAGGTAGTCCAAAGCCGTGAGGCTGAAATCCACGAGCACCGTGTCGCTCGCGACCACCGTCGCCAGGAGCGCCTTGTTGCCCGTGCCCACCAACGCGCCGATGTCGGCATAACGCTCGCTGATGTAGCCCGATATCGGCGACCGCACCGTGGTGTAGCCCAATTCCAGTTCCGCCTGTGCCAAGTCCGCCTTGCTCATCGCTACGTTCGCCTTCGCGCTCTCGTAGGCGGCAATCGCGTTGTCCAAATCGAGCTGGCTGGCAGCGTTCTGCTCATACAGCGGGCGCAGACGCTCCACGTCGCGCGCCGTTTTCAGCTCCTGCGCCTCGTCCTTTTTCTGCTGGGCAGCCGCCTTGTCCACCTTTGCCCGGTAAATGTCGGGGTTGATGATGAACAGGGGTTGGTTGCGCTCCACCTTTTTCCCCTCCTCGAAGAGCATTTTTTCCAAATAACCTTCCACGCGCGCACGCACCTCCACAAACTGCCGCGCCCGCACTTTACCCACGTATTCGCCGAAGATTTCCACGTCCCGCACGCCCACCTGCTCCACGACCACCGGCACCCGGGCAGGCGCCTTCTCCTCCTTGCAGGCGCCCAACGCCAGCATTCCGGCAACAAACCACATCCAATTTCTATTCCGTATCATGTCTTTTCGTTTTACAATTTCCAAACTCTTACTGAAATTTACATACCAAAATTTCACCCCGCAAAAGTAATTCAAAAAAACAGGATTCCAAAGCCCTCACAATCAAAGGGAATTTCCCGTGAAAAATCTTTCCGCCCCCGTCCTGCCTCCCCACACGGATGAGGAAATATTCCCCACTTCCGTCCCCGATTCCACAAAATGCGCCCGCCGCTTGCCGTTCCCGGAAATAATCCGTAATATCGCTCCCGCAAAGCCCGGCGGGCTGAAATCTTAAAGTTGTATTAAAATCCGAATCCCCTGTAACAAAAAAGGCGTTCAATCGTCTTCCCTACAAATGACAGAAAAAGAATTCAAACATCGAATCATGCCGCTGGCAGACCCGGTCTATGCATACGCGGTGAACATGCTCGGCAATCCGGACGATGCAGCCGACATCACGCAGGATGTCATGCTCCGCCTCTGGGAGACGCGCCGCAAGCTGCAGGACATGGACAGCCCCAAAGCCTGGGCGCTCCGCATGACCCGCAACCTCTGCCTCGACCACCTGAAGCGCCGCCGCCCCGTCTGCGACGAGGAAGCCCTCCTCAGCCACGGCGGGTATGCCGACGACCTCCAGCAGCAAATCGAACGCAAGGACATGGCGGAAATCGTCCGCCGCATCATTGACACCCTGCCCGACAACCAGCGCGAAGTGCTCCTCCTCCGCGAAGTCGAGGAACTCGAATACGACGAGATTGCACACATCACGGGGCTCGGGCTGAACAACATCCGTACCCTCCTCTCGCGGGGAAGGGCGAAAGTGAAGGAAGCCCTCAAGCTCCAACGATACGACGACATAGAAACTTGGAAATTTGAAAACTGAATGAACGACATGGACGACACACTCAAACGCTATTACAACGGGGACACCACCCTCGAAGAAGAACGCGCCCTCCGCGACGCTTACCGCCGGGGCGAACTGCCGGACGAGCCCGTCCTCGCCTACCGCGGCACGGAAACCGCCCTGCCCGGTGCCCTGCGCGACCGCATCAACCGGCGCATCGGGCAACATGCCCGCCGCCTCTGGCTTGCACGGGCTGCCACCGCCGCAGGCATCGCCCTGCTCATCGGCATCTGCCTCCTCATCCCCCGGCAGCCTGACCGCACGCTGGCGCTCACCGACACCGTGAAACGCGAGCGTTTCGAAGACGCCATGCGCGTCATTGGGCAGGTGCTCGACGAACCGCCCACCGCCCCGCAACGGGTGCTCTATGAGGACAACCGCCTGATTATCGTAGTAGAATAATAACACTTTAAAAATAGAATACCATGAAAAGAATCTTTATTTTGACCCTCTTTGCCGTCCTGCTCCACATCGGGGCATACGCCCAACTGGGCAAACAAATGGCAAAGTACCATGAGAAAGACGGCATCACCGTCACCCAACTCGACCAAAGCGTCTACGGGCTGTACCAGAACAACAACCTCACGCCCGAAGCCGCCGCCATGCTCCGAAAGCTCGACGAGGTGAACATCCTCGACATCGACCTCAACACCTGCCAGCCCTCGCTGAGCGAGAAGATAAGCAACCAATTCCGCAGCTTGCTCTCCGACAACGGCAAATACCGCCTCGTCAAGAGCCACCAGAATGCCGGCAACAAGCAACTCATCTACACCGCCGGCATGGACATGGATAGCACCCTCAACCAGCTGATGGGCGGCATGTTTGGCAGCGGCTCGCCCCTCGGCGGCTCCGGCTTCGCGCAGAGCACGGAGGAAATCATCCAGCACATGGACAACAACGGCAACATCGTCAGCAACTCCGTGCAAATCACCGAGGAAAACGGCAAGACCAAGCTGAAAATCGACTCCAAGAACTCCGACATCACTTACATCATCGACGGCGTGCAAGCCCCGAAGGAAAACGTGCAAATGCCCGACCGCATCCGCAACGTGAACCTCATCCCCTCGCGTGAGGACATCAAGAAGTCCTACCTCTTCGTGACTTCCGAGAACCCGCTGGGCACGTTCAGCAGTTTCAAAGACGGTATCCTGACCTTCCAATACGACAACCAGGAATACCGCTACAACTTGGACAAAGCTTCTGCCCCGCTCTTAGTCATCGACGGGCGGCAATCCTCCACCTTCGACCTTGACCCCTCCACCATCCTGCAAATCCGCCCCATCACCCAAATCGAAAAGGAAGTGGGTTACTACCCCGACGCCCAAGTCATCATCAACACGAAATGAGGGCTTCGCGATGAACGAGTAACGATGAATAGTGAACGAGAAGGAGGTGCATCCCGACGGGCGCACCTCCTTTTTTCATGCCTGCCCGGCAACCTTGCCGCCATTTTTCCTCCTTTCCGCCCTGCCCGGAACCCGTCCGGCACCCGTGCAAAACAGGGTCAGAACCTATATTTAAGTTACACTTAACTTACACTTGAGTTACATTTCATTTAGAGATAAACCTATTCTCAACCTATTATAAACCTATTGTCATCCTATTCCAATATAATA
>CALUKF010000112.1 GCA_944321145.1 uncultured Odoribacter sp.
TGAAGTCCGGTAGTCGGCTCGTCGAGGATGTAAAGGGTTTTGCCGGTGTCTTTGCGGGCAAGTTCGGCGGCGAGCTTGACGCGCTGGGATTCGCCGCCGCTCAATGTGGTCGAGGGCTGCCCGATTTTGATGTACCCCAAGCCGACTTCCTGGAGGACTTTCAGCTTGTGGAGCAGAAAAGGCACCCCTTCGAAAAACTCGACAGCCTGGTTGATGGTCATGTCAAGGACATCGCCGATAGACTTGCCACGGTAGCGAATTTCCAGGGTTTCCTTGTTGTAGCGTTTGCCGCCGCAAGCGTCGCAACGGACGTAAACGTCCGGCAGGAAATTCATTTCGATGGTTTTCACGCCTGCCCCCTTGCATTCTTCGCAACGCCCGCCGGGGATGTTGAAAGAAAACCGCCCTGCCTCGTAACCGCGTATCTGGGCTTCGGGCAGTTGTTCAAACATTTTACGGATGTCGGTAAATATACCGGTATAGGTCGCGGGATTGGAACGGGGCGTACGCCCCAAAGGAGTTTGGTCTACCACAATGACCTTGTCTATCTGGTCGGCTCCGCGAAGACTGCCGTAAGGCAACGGCTCGGCAAGGGAACGGTAGAGCTTGCGGGCAAGGATGGGATAGAGCGTGCCGTTGATGAGGGAAGATTTCCCGCTCCCGCTGACGCCGGTCACGCAAACAAGCAAACCCAGAGGAAGGGTGAGCGTAACGTTCTTCAGGTTATTCCCCGTACAGCCCCGCAGGACAAGGGATTTGCCATTGCCGGGACGGCGCGCCGAAGGGAGAGGGATATCCAAGGCGCCGTTGAGGTAACGCGCAGTAAGGGAATCGCTGCGGAGGATGTCGGCGTAAGTGCCGGCAGCCACCACGTTGCCCCCTTTCCGCCCGGCAAAGGGACCCATATCGACAATGTAGTCGGCAGACTCCATCATCTCCCGGTCGTGCTCGACAACAATCACGGAATTGTTGTTGTCACGAAGTTTGCGCAGGGAATCAATCAGGCGGCGGTTGTCTCGCTGGTGCAATCCAATGCTCGGCTCGTCAAGGATATAAAGGACATTCACGAGTTGCGAACCGATTTGGGTGGCAAGGCGGATGCGTTGGGATTCCCCTCCGGACAAAGTGAGCGACTGGCGGTTGAGGGAAAGATATTCCAACCCCACATCGAGCAGGAAGCGAAGGCGGGTACGGATTTCCTTCAGGATTTCCCCGGCAATGCGTTTTTGCGCCGGTTCGAGTTTATCTTCGAGGGCACATACCCAATCGTAGAGGTCGCGCAATTCCATCTCCGCCAATTCGGAAATATTCTTGCCGTCGATGCGGTAACTCAACGCTTCCTGCGAAAGGCGCTGCCCGTTGCAGAGGTCGCATTTCACTTGGGAGATAAATTGCTCCGCCCATTTGGCTGCTTTTTTGGAAGCGGCATTCTCGCTCTGGAGGACAATGTATTTGATGATGCCTTCGAAGGTATAGAGGGCGTTGGAAGAAACGCCCAACGCTTCTTTCGAGAGGCGTATCTGACCGGGGTAACCATAGAGGACATCGGTAAGGGCTTCTTCGGGGAGCTCGCAGATGGGAGTGTTCAAGTCACAACCGTGCATCTTCAGGACAGTCTCGATTTGCCAGAAAAACATGGTGTTCTTGTATTTCCCCAGCGGCTCGATGCCCCCGTCATAAATAGAAAGGCGGTCGTTGGGAATAATCTTGTGGATATCGACAGCACTGACAACGCCCATGCCTTTGCACTTAGGGCAAGCCCCCTGGGGGGAATTAAAGGAAAAGGTATGGGGAGCCGGGTCGCGATAGGAAATGCCCGTGTCGGGACACATCAGGTTGCGGCTGTAGTATTTCAACTCGCCGGTATCGGCATCCATGACCATCAGGGTGCCTTTCCCATGCTTCATCGCAGTGGCAAGGGACGCCTTGAGGCGCCTCAGGTCCATGTCGTCGCGAATGACGATTTTGTCTATCAGGATTTCAATGTCGTGAATCTTGTAACGGTCGACACTCATGCCCGTACTGATTTCCTGCAGCTTGCCGTCCACGCGCACCGTGAGGAACCCCTTGCGGCTAAGGCTTTCAAAAAGCTCTTTATAGTTTCCCTTGCGGGCTTTGACCACGGGGGCGAGCAGGAGGACGCGCTTGTCTTTGAAATGCTCAGTCAGGAGCTCCACGATTTTCTCGTCGGTATACTTGACCATGCGGCTGCCGGTAAGGTAAGAATATGCCTCGCCCGCCCTCGCATAGAGGAGGCGAAGGAAATCGTAGACTTCGGTCGTGGTGCCCACTGTAGAACGGGGATTTTTATTGGTCGTCTTCTGTTCGATGGAAATCACAGGGCTCAAACCTGTGATTTTGTCCACATCGGGACGCTCCATGTTGCCCAAAAACTGGCGGGCATAGGCGGAGAGGGTCTCCATATAACGCCGCTGCCCCTCGGCATAAATCGTGTCAAACGCCAACGACGACTTGCCGCTGCCGCTCAGCCCAGTGATGACAACCAAACTGTTGCGCGGAATGGTCAAGTCGATGTTCTTCAAATTATGCTCGCGTGCCCCGTAAATGGCAATCTGTCCTTTCTTGTCCTTTATATCTTCCATGGTTCTTGTTCCTCTAAGCGCATGCAAAGGTAAACAAAAATAGGAAAGGATAGGATTACTCGATATCGAAAACGCACAACCAAACACAAGCAGGGTCTAAACTGGATTTGGCAATGCGGTGTTTGCAGTTCTTCGGGACGATAAGGTAATCCCCGGCTTTCATGTCTATCTGTTTGTCTTCAAATTCAAGCGTGGCTTCACCCTGCATCAGAAGGATAAACTCATCGTATTCCTGGTCATACCAGAAACCTTCCGGGGAACTGTAGCCGGAGGAAACAATGCGTTCAATACGGCAATTGGGCGATTTGCCCAAAACGGTAAACTGTTCTTCCTCGCCGGCTTCCGCCACATTTGAAAAGATATTCTTAAGTTCCATATTACTCTACTCTCTTTGGAATGGATTCGACATATAAATTTCAGGGGGCAAAGATAAGCACACTTCTTGAAAGTCGCAACGGATTTCGCATCGCAATATTTAGGTATTTCCCTCGTCGCCTTTCAGGACAGGGAGGCTCACCTGGTATTTCACCGCCAGCAAACGGGCAAGAATGACGCAAACCGCGCCGATAAACTGCGCCAAAGCATCCGCCATCCCCAAATGGGCGCAAAGGTAGTAGCACATCCCGCCCAGGACGCAGGCAAGGGCGTAAATCTCCTTGCGGAAAATAAGGGGCACCTCGTTGATGAGCGTATCGCGCAGGACACCCCCCGCCGCCCCCGTAAGCGTGCCCATGATAATGGAAACCCAAATCGGGTAATCGTGGGCGATGCTCTTCTCAATCCCGACAATGGTGAAAAGCCCCAGCCCGATGGCGTCAAAAATAAAGAACGTGTTGTTCAGGCGGATGACATACTTTCCAAAAATAATGACAAACCCCAACGCCGCCGCCGTCACCACCATGTAGGACACTTGCTGCATCCAAAACGGGGGGACATCCAAAAGGAGGTCGCGAATCGTACCGCCCCCGACTGCCGTCACAAAGCCCACAACATACGCGCCGAACCAGTCGAACCGCTTGGCGGATGCCAGGCGGATGCCGCTAATGGCAAAGGCAAAGGTGCCTAAATAATCGATAATAGTCAGGAAATCCATCTGTTTTTGCTAATTTTAGGGCGCAAAAGTAGCACTTTTTTCGGAAGTGCAACCTTTTCTTTGCTAATTTTGTCCCCACAAAAATACGCAACCGATGGAACCGAATGTTTATTACAATACCGAAATCAAAGCCTGCAAGGCCGCGCTGCAACGGCTCAAAAAGCAGCGGAACCTCATCACGATAAGCAAATTGCTCGTTTTCGCCGCCTTGGTCTGGCAGGTCTACGCCCTCATCACGCACGGGCACCTCTCCCTCGCCTACCCCCTTCTCACCGTGGCGGGCTTCATCGTCCTGAACCGCCTGGACTCGCGGCTCGTCGGACGCCTCCGCCTCACGGAGGAACTGCTGCACGCGCACGAAGCCGAAACCGCCTGCCTCCAGGGCGACCTCTCCCCTTTCCCCGCCGGCGAGGAATACGCCGACCCCGCCCACCCCTACTCCGGCGACTTAGACCTCTTCGGCGAAGATTCCCTCTTCCGCCACCTCAACCGCACCGTCACCGATGCCGGCACGCGCCAATTGGTTGCCTGGTTGCTCCATCCCTGCCTGGATGCGGAAGAAATCCTCCGCCGGCAAGAAGCCGTGCGCGAACTGTCCGCCCTCCCCGGCTGGTGCCAGCAATTCCGCGCCTCCGGCAAACTCCACGGTTCGGGGAAAGCCGACCTGGAGCAACTCCGCCTCTGGCAGGCGGACGCCCCTTTCTTTGCCCGCCCCAAAGCGACCCGCGCCGCCCTCTGCGCCGCCAACGGCATCGTCCTGGCAGGCTGGGCATGCACCTGCGCCGGCATCCTCACGTTTTCCATCCCCCTCACCCTCTCGTTCCTGCAATTGCTCGTCCTCTCGTTCTTTCTGAAAAAGGCAAACAGCTGCCACGCCCGCCTGAACACCTTCATCCGGGTCATCAGCCACTACCTGCCCCTCGTGCGGCTCATCCGGCAGCAAGGCTTCTCCTCCACCCGCCTTGCCGAAATCCATGACGTGCTTTTCCACAAGGAGCAAAACGCCCTCCGCGCCCTCGCCGCCTTGGGAAACATACAGGAAAACTTAGACCAGCGGGGCAACTTTGTCGCCGCCTTCCTCCTCAACGGGCTTTACCTCCGCGACCTGCACACCTTCCTCCGCCTGGACGCCTGGAAAAAAAGCTACGGCAACTGCATTGAAACCTGGACGGACGCCATCGCCCAAACCGACGCGCTCGTGAGCATGGCGCTTTTCCGCTACAACCACCCCGCCTACGTCTTTCCCGCCGCCGGCGACAGGCTCGACGCCCAGGACATGGGGCATCCCCTCCTCCGGAGCCGGGAATGCGTCACCAATGACTTCACTGTCGCGGACGACCACCGGCTCTTCATCGTCACCGGCGCCAACATGGCAGGCAAAAGCACCTTCCTCCGCACGGTCGGCGTGAACCTGGTGCTGGCGCAGTCCGGCAACGTCGTCTACGCGCGCCGCTTCACCTTCCGCCCGACCGCCCTCTTCACCAGCATGCGCACGACGGACAACCTCGCAAAGGACACCTCCTATTTCCATGCCGAATTGCTCCGCCTCCGCCAACTGGTCGACATGGCAAGCCGTGAAGCGCAGGTGTTCATCATCCTCGACGAAATGCTCAAAGGCACCAATTCCGTCGACAAGCTCAACGGCTCGCTGGCTTTCCTGCGCAAGCTCCTGCAATATCCCGTCTGCGGGCTCGTCGCCACCCACGACCTCGCGCTCGGCGAACTCGCCAAGGAATGCCCGGAGCACTTCACCAACCTCTGCTTCGAAATCACCCACCGCGGCGACGAAATCCAATACGACTACAAACTCCACCCCGGCGTAAGCCGCACCATGAACGCCACCATCCTGATGCAACAAATGGGATTAATATAAAAGGAGGCTGCGCCGCTATGTTTTAGCACAGCCTCCTTCTCCATACTCCCTCCCCCGCGTATCGAAATTCCTTCATACTTCCCTTCCCCGCACCTCCCTCTCTCGTTCCGCCGGATTTGCAATCCGGCGACTGCACAACACGGGGATTTCAAATCCGCCCGAACGGTAAATCTCTGGCATTCAAACTCCTCCCCTATTACTATGATTTCATCAAACATTTTGTGTTAAAATAGGGAGATAA
>CALUKF010000113.1 GCA_944321145.1 uncultured Odoribacter sp.
CCCAAATTCCGGAAGGACATCACGGAGGCGGGTACGATGTTTGAGAAATGGATGTTCGTGCTGAAGAACCTGGCGACGCTGTTAGACCGCCCTGCTGCATTGCAGGAACGGGTATTCAAGCGGCTGTTTGAGGCGGCGGAGATTGCTCGCTTTACGGAAACGGAGATGAAGGATTATGAGGAGAGCTTGAAGAACTTGCGCGATTTGGGAAATGTGCTGGACACGGCGAAGGAAGAGGGAAGAAAAGAGGGGTTGAAAGAAGGGCGGAAAGAAGGTTTAGAGGAAGGTTTGAAAGAAGGGGAAAAACGGAAAAGCCTTGAGATAGCGAGGAAATTGCTGGCGTCGGGGCTTCCGGAAGAATTCATTGCCGGTTCGACCGGTTTGACGATAAATGAAATTCAAAATTTGAAATCCTAAACAGAGAAAAATAGAATGTATGCATGCCGCAGGCTTTCCAGTCTGCGGCTTTTTTGTAGTATCAAAAATCTAACGGATAGCGAGGTATATGCTTTTATATACGATATCATTTATAATGATTGCTGCTCTTTGTATAAAATCGTATTGAACCCCATGTTGTGGGTTGTAAACTATTTAAATACTATAAATTTCATTTTGAGATAAAGCAAAAAATGCGTGGGTAAGTATTCGATATAAATAATAACGATCATGTTTAAAGATAAAGTTTTAATGATTACCGGAGGAACTGGTTCTTTCGGCAATGCGGTATTGCGTCATTTTATTAATTCAGATTTGAGAGAAATTCGTATTTTCAGCCGTGATGAAAAGAAACAAGAGGATATGCGGATTGAATATAAAAATGATAAGCTGAATTTTATTATCGGTAATGTCCGTGATTTCGACAGCATAAACAATGCGATGGCAGGAGTAGATTATGTTTTTCATGCAGCAGCTTTGAAGCAAGTGCCTTCCTGTGAGTTCTTCCCGATGCAGGCGATTCGTACAAATTTATATGGTGCCGAGAATGTATTGGAAGCTGCTGCTCGTAATCGAGTTAAGAAGGTTGTGGTGTTGAGTACAGACAAAGCAGCTTATCCTATAAATGCCATGGGGATGACCAAGGCTTTGATGGAAAAATTGGCTATTGCTAAAGCACGCGATTCCCGTATGAAAGAGAATGGCGGAGTAATTTGTGCCACTCGCTATGGTAATGTGATGTGTTCTCGTGGCTCCATTATTCCTTTGTTCATTAAACAAATCAAAGAAGGTCTTCCTTTAACGGTTACAGAACCCAATATGACCCGATTCATGATGTCTTTAGATGATGCGGTAAATTTGGTCATGTACGCATTCCAACATGCGGAGCCTGGTGATTTGTTTGTTCAAAAGGCACCTGCTGCTACCATTCATGATTTGGCTATTGCCGTAAAAGAAATTTTCCATGCGGATAATGAAATTAAAATTATCGGTCCACGCCATGGGGAGAAAATGTATGAAAGCCTTTGTACAAAGGAAGAAATGTCTAAAGCTACAGATTTAGGTGATTTTTATCGGGTGCCTGCTGATTTCCGAGATTTGAATTATACTAAATACTTGAATCGGGACTATCCACGGTTGAAAGGTGTAGAATATAATTCTGATAATACACGTCGGTTGAATCTGGATGAACTTAAACAATTGCTGCTTTCATTAGATTATGTTCAGCATGAACTACAAAACGGATAAAATTTGGGAATGATATGATACCTTTAGTAAAACCTTACATTCCATCGGCAGATATTCTCATGCCGGAATTGCAAAAAATACTATATAGCGGTTATATTGCCGAAGGAGAAGCGGTATATCAATTTGAGGACAAATTCAAGAAATATATAGGCAGCCCCTATTCTTTGGCTTTGCATTCTGGGACAGATGCTTTACATATTGCATTGATATTGTCTGGGGTGAAAAATGGAGATGAAGTCATTAGTACTCCTATGACAGCCGAACCGACCAACACTTCTATTGCAATGACAGGCGCAAAAGTCGTGTGGGGAGATGTAAATCCCAATAACGGATTGTTGGATCCGGAAAGCGTTCGCAGCATGATTACGGAAAGAACCAAGGCTATCGTATTAGTGCATTATGCTGGAATGGTTTGTGATATGGACGAGTTTAATAAAATTTCTGCAGAATATCATATTCCGATTATTGAAGATGCTGCCCATGCTTTGGGAAGTAAATATAATGGCAAGATGATAGGTTCAAACTCTCCTTTTACAGCTTTTTCTTTGCAAGCCATTAAGCATATGACTACAGTAGACGGTGGGTTCTTATGCTTGAAGACTGAAGCGGATTTGGATCATGCGAGACGTTTACGTTGGTTTGGGTTGGATAAGAAGCGTTCTCGCTTGGAGAATGATATTACAGAAGTCGGATTCAAATATGCCATGAATAATGTGAATGCCACAATCGGTCTGGTGCAAATGCGTTTCGTTGAAGATATAGTTGGAAAGTATATTGCCAATGGGCAATATTATGATAGAATGCTATCTAATATTGATGGAGTACATTTGGTGGAATATTCTCCTCACACAGAAGCTTCTTATTGGTTGTATACAATGAGAGTTGAACGGCGTAATGCTTTTATCAAAGCGATGGAAGCCGCCAAAATTACAGCTTCTCCTTTGCATCATAGAAGTGACACACATAGTATATTCAAAGCATCTAAAAGGGAACTTCCTAATATGGACAAGTGGTATAGTGAATTCGTTCATATTCCTTGTGGATGGTGGTTAACGGAAGAAAAGCGAGAATATATAGTTAATATGATAAAAAAAGGATGGTAAATGTTGAATATTCTGTTGTCTGAGTTAGTAAAGCGATATGGCTTAAAGTACAAAGGAAAAAATGTTTATATCAAGGGATTCAACCTTGCAAATCGACAAATAGAAACTAATAATGTTCTTACTTATGCTGAATCAGAAAAGTATCTTCGTTTTGGAATAGAGAATATAAAAATTAATGCTATTGTAACGACAAAAAAGTTAGCAGATGCCTTTTATAGAAAAAGGGATGATATAACTTACATATTTACAGATTATCCGGAACATACATTCTATACGATGTATATTGATTTGGTTTCTTCTGGTGCTTTTGATAGTCTGCTATTTATAACAGATACATCTTCTGTTGTAAACAAAGGTGTCGGAGTGGTTATTGAAAATGGGGTAAAATTTGGCAACAATGTTAGGATTGGTCATAATACAATAATAAAATCTGGAACGATTATTGGAGATAACGTTTCTATTGGTTGTTGCTCGGTTATTGGTGGTGAAGGTTTCCAATTGATTAAGGATAAGTTTGGGAATAATTTGAATATTCCTCATACAGGCGGAGTGTATATTGGAAACAATGTTTCTATAGGAGATTGTACAACTATTTGTAAAAGTCTTTTTGAAGGATTTACAAGAGTTGGAGATTATACAAAAATTGATAACCATGTGCATATTGCTCATAATTGTAATATAGGTAAGAATTGTTCTATTACGGCACATTGTACAATGTTTGGTTCAAGTTGTATAGGAAATAATATTTGGTTGGCTCCTCATTCAAAAATAATGAATGGTGCTATAGTGGGAGATGGCACTTTTATCGGGACATCTTCTTTTGTAGAAGGGAAAATACCTCCTAATAGCCGTTTATTTGGAATGCCAGCTAAACCAATCGATGAATACATTAGGGATATAGTAGAATTCAAGAAAATAATAAAACATAACAAAGGAAAATGAAAGAGAAAGTTTTGTCAATTATTAATCAAATAAGAGCTGCCAAAGGGCTGGAGGCTATTCCCACATTGAATTTGTCGGATAGTCTGCGAGATGATTTAGGTTTTACCTCCTTTGATCTGGCAGAGTTAACCGTCCGTATAGAGGATGAATTTGATATAGATATCTTTGAGGACGGTTTGGTTAATACGGTTGGAGAAATTTGTGCTAAGTTATCAAAATGACAAAAAACTTCTTAGTAGATAAGGGTAATATATATACTTATACAGACTTGTTGATAGCCATTAGTGCAGACAACCAGTATTTCCCTTATTATCAAACTCATAACCTGTTTGATTTTTTTGTTAATTTAGTGAAGGCATTGTCAAGTAGTAAGGATATTGTTTTGCTGGATGCTGATATGAATCCATCTGAATTTTATGCATTGGATGGTGACATAGATTTTTCAAAGAAGATGCCGGCGTATACTACTCCTTTTTCATCTTTGTCAGAACTAGTGGATAATTTGCGAAATTCGTCTTCCCGTTTGACTATTTTTACTTCCGGAACAACCGGACAGCCGAAGAAAGTAGTACATAATTTGGGGACATTGACCCGTTCGGTCAGGATAGGTGAGAAGTATATAAATAATATTTGGGCGTATGCCTATAATCCTACCCATATGGCAGGTTTGCAAGTGTTCTTTCAAGCCTTTGAAAATGTCAATATGTTAGTGAATGTTTTCAATCAACCACGTAAGGATGTTTATACTCAAATAGAGCGATATGGAATTACCCATATCTCGGCAACGCCTACATTTTATCGTTTATTGCTTCCTTTAGAAAAGACATTTCCGTCTGTTCAAAGAATCACATTGGGTGGAGAAAAATCGGATGCTCATTTGTGTGAAATATTGCGCCAGATCTTTCCTCTATCAAAAATTAACAATGTCTATGCATCCACGGAAGCAGGTTCATTGTTTGCGGCAAAAGGAGATTGTTTTCAATTTCCGGAAAAAATGCAAGATAAGTTTAAAGTTGTGGATGATGAATTGTTGATTCATCGTTCTTTATTGGGTGAGTCAGCCAATTTCCAATTCGATGGAGATTATTACCATTCCGGTGATTTGATTGATTGGGTGGATAAAGAGAAGGGGCTATTTAGATTCCGAAGCCGTAAGAATGAATTAATTAATGTCGGAGGGTACAAGGTCAATCCAAGTGAAGTGGAAGGGGCTTTGTTGAGAATAGAAGGGGTGCAACAAGCCTTGGTGTATGGAAAATCTAATTCGGTATTAGGCAATATTTTGTGTGCTGACGTGAAACTGGAGCAAGGCAGTAATTTGTCGGAATTGGATATCCGTAAGTCATTGCTTGGTCAGTTACAGGATTTTAAAGTTCCTCGTAGAATCAAATTTGTAGAAACATTATCATTAACCCACACAGGAAAATTAAGACGCGTATGAATTATTTAGTGACCGGTTGTTCCCGTGGTGTAGGACTTGAAATATGTAAGGTCCTTTTGGAACAGGGACATTGTGTGTATGGCGTGGCGAGAAGTCATTCGGACTCTTTCTCTCAATTAGAGAAAGAGTATCCGGATTGTCTTTTTTTTAAAAACGTGGATTTATCTGATTCAGATAATGTACGTAGCATTCTATTTAAAGATTTTGTCTCAAATAAGGTTATTTTGCATGGTTTTGTCAATAATGCAGCCATTGCATACGATGATATTGTTACCAACTTGCAATTATCAAAGTTGCAAGAAATGTATGCAGTAAATGTGTTTACTCCCATGTTAGTGACGAAGTATGCAATCCGCAATATGTTGCTTCATCATACGAAAGGCTGTATCATCCATATATCATCCATTAGTGTGCATACCGGTTATAAAGGATTAGCCATGTATGCATCCAGTAAAGGAGCTTTGGAAGCTTTCTCCAAGAATACAGCAAGAGAATGGGGGGCATTGGGTATCCGTTCTAATGTGGTAGTGCCCGGATTTATGGAAACTACGATGAGTTCCACTTTAACTCAAGAACAAAAGGCTCGGATATATAAACGTACTTCACTAAAACAGGCAACGGACATACATTCTGTTGCTGAGATGGTTGCCTTTTTGTTGTCTGATAAAGCACTTTCAATAACAGGACAAAATATTAATGTTGATAGCGGAACAATTTAGTATTTTTAAATTAAGTGTTTGCAATAAAATCGCGAGATAATATAATGATACCTTTATATAAACCATATATGCCCCAAGCATTGCCAGAATTAGATGCGATTTTGCATTCCGGTGCTCTTTCATACGGGAAGTGGGGGCATAAATTTGAGGATGCTATTTCTACATTTATAGGATGTGGAGAAAAGGCATTGGTTGTAAACTCTTTTTCTTCGGCAATACAATTAGTTGTTTATACATTGGGATTGCATTATGGGGATGAGGTTATTGCCTCTCCACAAAGTTGTTTGGCTTCTACGCAGCCTTTAGTTTCATCTGGTCTTAAAGTTGTTTGGGCAGATATTGATCCTCAACGTGGAACATTAGATCCGGAAAGTGTTAGACGGAAAATTACTTCTAAAACCCGTTTGATTTGGCATAACCATCATTGCGGTTATCCGGGATATATAGACGAAATAAATACTGTTGCAAAGCAATGTAATATTTTGGTTGTAGATGATTGTATAGAAGCTTTTGGTGCAGAGTATAAAGGACGTAAATTAGGCAATATTAGAACAGATATTACAGTATTTTCATTTCAAACTGTCCGTTTGCCCAATACGATAGATGGAGGAGGAGTCATATTCCGTAATTCAGATTTATATGAAAAGGCTATCCGTGTTCGTGATTTGGGGGTTAATCGTAAAACATTCCGAGATGCCATGGGGGAGATTTCTCCTGAAAGCGATGTAGAAATACATGGTTTGGGCATGACATGTAATGAAATATCCTCTTATATCGGTTATATGCAAATGCAGGACATTGCAGGACTGCTTGCACGACAAAGAGAGAACGCAGCTAAATGGGATGCTTCTTTAGATTCATGTCCGTATGTATCCCATATTATTAATACTGAAAATATCTTACCTAACTATTGGGTCTATGGAACTATTTGTAGAAGTAAGAAAGAGGCAATCCAATATTTTAGGAATTTGGGGTATTATACTTCGGGGGTGCATATACCAAATACGTATTATAGTATTTTTGATAAGCAGTCGCCCTTGAAGGGTGTGAATGAATTTTATAATCATTTCGTAGCTTTGCCTTCTGGTTGGTGGGTTAATCTTTCGTCAGGCATGTAAGCATGGGAAACGTCTTGTTGAAAAATGCGGTATCTAACGTGGTTGCAAAGATATGGTCTATAATTTCGCTCTATCTGTTTGTTCCATTTTGGATTAAATTCTTGGGGGTAGAAGGTTATGGGGTCATTTCTTTTTATACCATATTGATGACGTTAATGGCTTTTGCCGATGCAGGATTATCAGCGACATTAACAAGGGAATTTGCCAGAGTTGAGCCTTGTAAAGCATATAGAAAAGACTTACTAAAAACTATAGAGGTCGTATATTTTGCAATCGCTCTTGCTATTGGTTGTAGCATTTATCTATTGGCACCTTATATAGCTTCTGCTTTTTTGAAATCAGAATCCATACCTGCAGCATCACTTGTAGGATATGTGCGTGTAATGGCTCCTATATTGCCTTTCAATTTTCTGTATATGTTATATACAGGAGGACTGATGGGGCTGCAGAAGCAAGTACTTTCAAATGCATTAAACATCGGATATAGCGTATCAAGGAGCGCATTGGTTTTGGGAGTTTTATATTTCATGCCAACAGTAGACATGTTTCTATATTGGCAATTGCTCTCAATTGTAGTTGTAACGATTTTGTCTCGTTATTATTTAAAGCAAGCTATAAATATAGGAGTTGAAAAGTCGAGGTTTCGTTTTAGCTATTTAAAGAATCTGTGGAAATATGCTTTAGGCATGATGGCAATGGCTATCATATCTTCTTTGAATACACAGCTTGACAAGCTCGTTGTTGGCAATATCTTGTCAGTTAAAGAAATGGGATTCTATTCTTTGGCAGGAACCATTGGTCAGGCGGTTTTGTTTATAACTGCCCCTTTGGGAATGGCTTTTTATCCTGAATTGACGAAACTTATTTCGTGTGGTGATAGAAAAAAAGTGGAGGAGTATTTTTACATGTTTACATTTATCGTTTCTTCTTTGTCATCATGTATAGGTTTCACCTTATTCTTTTACATAAATGAATTCGCAACTTTGTGGCTTGAAGATTCAATAGTCCCTTTCATTACGACTCCTGCACGTTTGTTAATATTGGGCAATATATTTATGTCTTTGCAGTATAGTGTCTATTATTTAGCTATTGCTTATGGGCATACTAAAACTAATGTTTTGTTGGGAGTTTCTATGTTGCTTTTGACTATACCTTCCGTTTTTTGGCTAACGAGACAATATGGACTTGATGGAACCCCTATGCCATATTTGTTTTTTAATGTAATAGCAACTATTTGTTTGGGTATTGTTGTTATGAATAAATTTTTGAAGAATCAGTTTAAGAAGTGGCTTATATATTCTTGTATTCCTTTTTTTGTGTGTGTCTTATTGGTTATGGTAGGTTATTGCCTGATAAATAATCTGCATGTAACTGAAATTTATAAAATCGCATTGGGATGCTTGGTGGTAATTGTTATAGGATACGTGCTTCTTTTTTTGCTTTGCCGACTTTTCCCTAGGTGTCTTTCATATCGTTTTTTTTATCGAATATCTGTAATCTTGCCAAATAAATTTAGAGAATGAAACAGCCTCTGCTCAGTATAGTAATTCCGACTAGAAATAGGCAATTTTATTGCCTTGAAGCAATAAAAAATATATTGTCTTTTTCGAGTGATGATATTGAATTGTGTATTCAAGATAATTCAGACAACAATGACATCGAAAAGTATATTAATGAATATATAAATGATACTAGGCTTGTGTATAGGTATGTGTCAACGCCATTAGCTTCAATTTTTAATATGAATGATGCTATAGAATTAGCTTCTGGGAAGTATGTGATTTTTATAGGTGATGATGATACAGTATTGCCTAATATTTTTAAAGTGGTAAAGTGGGCTGATGAAAATGGGTATGACTCTGTTTGTCCGTCATGCTTTGTGGATTATTTTTGGGCGGGTGCAATAAAGGAGTCTAACGAAAGTATTGCCATAATTCCACAATACTCAGGCAATATTAAAAGTATAAATGTTCAAGATTGTCTAAAAAGATTATTTAGCGATGGAATAATAAATTATTTGTCTTACAATTTGCCAAGAGTGTATCATGGCATTATTTTACGAGAATGCCTATTGGATGTAAAAAAGGTATTAGGGAAATATTTTCAAGGATTATCTCCAGACATATCTGCTTGTGTGTCTTTATCTACTGTCGTAAAAAAACATATTATAATCGATTGCCCTATTACGATTGCAGGGGCATGTCCAATAAGTGCAACAGCACAAAACCATAATCATGGTCATAAAGGACGATTAGAAGATGCCCCTCATTTTAATTTACGTGGCAGTTATGTTTGGAATTATTTGGTTCCACGATTTTATAGTGTGGCAACGATTTGGGCTGACACGGCATTAAATACTGCCATGTTACTTGGGAGAAGAGATTTAGTCGAATCGTTTAATTATGCTAAGTTTTCTGCTTGGGCTTTGCTCTCAAATCGTGAGATATTTTTTTATGCTTTAAAAAAAATCTGTGAAGCATCTCCGATTTCTATGTGTAAACTATTCGTTAAATTACTGTACTGCTTTGCATGCTTTTTTATTTTGCTGGTACTCCGAAAAATATTTAATAGAAACATTAGCACATCCGTTAGAAATATAAGTATTTCAGAAGTTCAAAATTTAATTTAGGTATATGTGCAATAATGTTTTACAAGGTATCATTTGTGTAATATTTTAGAGTAGACTTTAAATGTATTTTGAATTTTAGTTTTTGAAAGATGAAATTGTCAATTATATTACCAGTATATAATGTTGAACGGTATATAGAAAAATGCCTTATTTCTTTGTTAGGGAAACAAGATTTTGAGCAGACCGATTATGAAGTCATTATAATTAATGATGGCTCTACGGATGATGTTTTGTCGATTATTCAAAGATATATTGTCCAGTATTCTAATATTCGAGTATATAACCAAAAAAATCAGGGACAAAGTGCAGCTCGTAATTATGGATTAAAAGTAGCGCAAGGTGAATATATTTGGTTTGTTGATCCTGATGATTGGATTGAAGATAACGTTTTGAAAACATTATATCAGGAAGTTTCTGAACAACAGCTGGATTGTTTGTGGTTTAAGTGGCAAAGAATAAACGATGAAAATAGGCGATTTGTTGACAATTTTGATAATATAGGCATAAAAAAAGATTCTCCAGTTGTATCTGGTGAAGTTTTTCTGAATAATTATTTTGGTTGCGCTTGTTATTCTGTTGCGTTTTGGTTCAAACGAGATTATTTGTTGAAGTATTCTTTTTTTTATACATGCGGACGAATTTTTGAAGATGTGGAGTTGATTCCGAGGATACTTTATGCTGCAAAAAGAGTGAAATTTAAGGCTTTGGTAGTGTACAATTACTATGTTCGTTTAGGTTCAAGTATAAACAGTGTTAGCCTAAAAAAATATGAAGATTTAAAGTGGATTATTCATGAAATAAATCATCAATCTGTTTGTGGGGGCTGCCTCTATTTTGATCGCTTACTGAGTTCTTTAGTCGTTTTAGGCATGAAGTTGGTGGCTTCTTCGAATTATAAAATGCAAAGGAATGATTTCAAGCAGTATTTACAAATAGAGCAAATTAATCATTTGCTTTATTTTGACAGTAGCATGGTTCATAGAAGTATTGTATGTGTTTATAATTTTTTAAATGTGAAAACTATAGATTTATTGGTTCAGATTAGACGAATATTGCGTAAATAATATGTTGCTGGCAAGTTTCTTATTGATATTGATTTTGGTTATGGCTTATGTATTTTTCTCTCCTTGTCTTTCTTATTTGAAAAGGGCAGATACCTTGTCTTTATTGCCTGTACCTGTCTCGAAGATATTCCTATTTGTGGTTTTTGGGATGTTTTATTTATTGCTCGCCTTTAGAGATGCTTCAGTTGGAATAGATACAGAGACCTATATCGATTTGTTTTTATCTGTAGGGGCTTCTAATAACATGTGGAATTTTATACCACGCTATGAAATAGGTTATATCCTATTAAACAAGTGCATTAGTTGGATATTTCCTCATTCCCCACATGTGTTTTTAGCTGTAGTTGCCTTTATTATTATCTGGGGATACACTCGTTTTATTTATAAATACTCAACCAACGTATGGTTAACAACCTTCTTTTTTTTGGTATTTGAATACTTAGATTTAAGTGCAAACTTATTCCGACAAAGTTTAGCTTTGGTATTTTTGCTTTATGCTTATGATTACTTATGTCAGAATAAAAAGTGGCATTATGTTTTTTATGTATTATTAGCAACTTCATTTCATTATACTGCTATTACTTTTTTTGTCGCTTTTTTTTTGAGAAAGGTAAGACTGAGCACTAAGAATATACATTTGTCCTTGCTTGTGATTTTATTAGGTGCTTTAAGTGCAGAGCATGCAATATCTTGGGCATTTTCTAGTATTTCATTATATTCTAATTATGAAAATAGCGTATACGCGGAAGGTGGCGTTCGTTTAGCGTCAGTTCTTAATAGTCTGGTTGTTTGTTTCTTCGCAATTTTTGTTTTGAAATATAAGTCACTAATTACGCAAAAAAATATTTCTTGTTGTTCAAAGTTTTTATCTGTGAATGATTATACTTTAATGTATTGGCTTGTAATGTGTGGACTTCTATTATGGATTATGTCTTTCCCGTTTAATCAGCTAGGGCGTCTTGCTAGATATTATACATTTTTTGTTGTCACATTGGTCCCTAATGTATTGTCTTTAGTTTCCATACGAAAAAAACAGCAATATGTTTGGTGGATTGTACTTTACTTATTTTTAGGCGTATCGTATTACTTGACTATTGTATTTTATCGACCAAATTGGAATGGTTTTTATCCTTATAGCTTTTTGTAAATCATGAATATTTTGTACATTACCAACGGACTTTCCGAGGGTGGAGTTGAAACATTATTGTATGATCTTTCAATTCGTTTGATTGCCAAGGGAAATCAAGTTGCTATTTTGGTATTAAACAGAAATGAAATAGCGTTAAAGGAATTTTTTAAAGTTGCGGGGATAAAAATTATTGTAGGAAAATATGATACATGTCGAGATATACGTAATATATTTTTAATCAAATCATTGATTAGCAATTATGATGTAATACATAGCCATTTATATCCGACTCAATTATATGTGGTGTTAGCAAATATGTTGTTGTTCAAAGGTAAAAAGCAATTAATAACAACAGAGCATAATGTGTATAATCATAGAAGAGATTATCCTTGGTTTAGAATATTTGATCGGTGGATGTATAAGAAATATACATATATAGTAGGTATAGAAAAAAATACTTCTAAGGCACTTTATGAATGGATAGGAAGAGATTGGGCGAACAACAAAATTCAAACAATTACAAATGGGATAGACATTTTAAAATACCGTGCTGCAAAAAGAATATCACGTCAAGAATTAGGGATTGCCGATAGTAACATTGTTTTAATAATGGTAGCTCGTTTTAATGCTCAAAAAGACCAAGAGACTGTAATTCGCTCATTGCTTTTGTTGCCTGATAATGTCCATGTCTTATTCATTGGTACAGGGGAAACTTTATCACAAATGCAGCAATTAACTATTTGTCTTTCTTTATGCAATAGGGTCCATTTTTTAGGGCATCGTTCTGATGTAGCTAATATTCTTAAGATTTGCGATGTGGGAATTCTCTCTTCTCATTGGGAAGGTTTTGGTTTAGTTGCAGTTGAATACATGGCAAGCGGTTTGCCAGTTCTGGCTTCAAATGTAAAAGGCTTGAATGATGTTGTTGGATGTGAGAGATTATTGTTTGAAGTTGGAAATCAAAATGACTTGGCTCAAAAAATAATGAATCTTGTAGCTGATAAAAATTATTGTCAACAAATAAAAATATATTGTTCTCAAAGAGCTAATAAATTTTCGATTGATCAAACAGTAGAAAATTATATCGCGTTATATACAAAAGCTGTTGATGATAACATATAAGATTTATATCAAAATAAATAGATTCCACTATGTTTTCTGTTCTTTTGTCAGTTTATCGGAAAGAACAGCCTGCTTATCTTCAACAAAGTTTAGACAGTATTTTTACTCAAACCTTGATGCCTGATGAGGTGGTGTTGGTCAAAGATGGACCTTTGATTGAGGAACTGGATGAGGTAATAGAGGATTATTGTCGAAAATACCCTATCTTGAAAATAGTGCCGTTGGTGCAGAATCAGGGATTAGGAAAAGCTTTGAATGAAGGATTGAAGCACTGTTCTTATGATTTAGTTGCCCGTATGGACACGGATGATATTGCAAAGCCGAATCGTTTTGAGAAACAGGTAAAGGTATTTGAAGAGCATCCAGAATTGGATGTAGTTGGAGCTTGGATAGAGGAATTTGAGGGAGAGGTGAAAAATATAACTTCAATTCGAAAATTGCCAGAAAGCAGTATTGCAATAAGAAAGTATGCGAAGCTGCGTAATCCAATAAACCATCCGGTAGTTATGTTTCGCAAGGATGCTGTAATAGCAGCCGGCAGCTGTCTCATTTTTTATTGTTAGCTTGATAATAGCAATGATTGTGGTCGATAAAAAATAAGTAATTATTTCTATGTATGCGAATTTTTCAGTTTCTATTATAATACCATGCTATAATTCTGCTTGTACTATTAGAGAAACAATAGAGAGCGTGCAAGCACAGAGTTATAAGAATTGGGAAATGCTGATATGTGATGATTGTTCAACAGATTGTTCTGCAGAAATTATTAAAGAATATTGCAGAAAAGATTGCCGAATAAAATATCTGAAGACAGAAAAGCCATCAGGCTCTCCAGCATTGCCAAGAAATATTGCAATTGACAAAGCCCAAGGGCGTTATTTGGCTTTTTTGGATAGCGATGATGTTTGGTTGCCGACTAAATTGGAAGAGCAATTGAAATTAATCGAGGAAAAACGATGTCCCATTGTGTATTCAAACTATGAAAAGATGGATGAAAACGGGAAACGTTCTAATAGAATTATATACGCGCCCCAAGAAGTAACAATGCGTCACTTTGAAATGGGAAATCCTCTTCCATGTTTAACGGTATTAGTGGATACACATATTACAGGGAAATTTCATTTTCCCAATATGCATCATGAAGATTGTGTCGCTTGGATAGGTTTGGTGCAAAAATTTGGGAAAGCCTATAATACCAATACAGTGGCTGCTTGTTATCGAGTACAGAAAAATTCCGTTAGTGGCAATAAGTTGAAAATTTTATCATGGCAGTGGAATGTTTTCCGTAATGTGCTTCATTTTAGCATATTAAAATCTATATGGTGCTATGTACGTTATGCTTATTTGGGGTTTATAAAATCAAGGAAATAGTAATATGAAAATAACATTAATAGGCGGTTCGGGTTTTGTGGGAACCCGTTTGATAGATTTATTGCAGTATGACTATCAATTAAAGAATATTGACAAGCGGCAGAGCCATTTTTTCCCGGATATCACAGTGATAGGGGATGTGCGGGATAAGGATAAAATGACAGAATTATTGAAAGGTACGGAATTGGTTGTGTTGTTGGCGGCAGAACACCGGGACGATGTGTCGCCTGTGTCGCTTTATTATGACGTGAATGTGGGCGGCATGCGCAACGTGCTGGCGGCGATGGAAACCAACGGCATCCGGAGGATTGTGTTTACGTCTTCGGTGGCGGTGTATGGGTTGAACAAGAAGAATCCGGATGAGGAGCATCCGAAAGACCCGTTCAACCATTACGGCAAGAGCAAGTGGCAAGCGGAGCAGGTGCTGCAGGAATGGCATGAAGGGCATCCGGACTGGAATGTGAATATTTTGCGCCCGACGGTGATATTCGGTGAACGGAACCGGGGGAATGTGTATAACCTGTTGCGGCAAATATCGAGCGGGAAGTTCCTGATGGTGGGTAATGGCGAGAATAAAAAGTCGATGGCGTATGTGGGGAACATCGTAGCCTTTATCCGCTTTTTGATAGAGCAGAAAACATCGGGATATAATGTTTACAACTATATTGACAAGCCTGACATGTCAATGAATGAATTGGTCGGTCATGTGAGCAAGGTGTTGAGGAAGCATATTCCTGCGACGCATTTCCCCTATTGGTTGGGGATGTTGGGAGGATATGGCTTTGATTTCCTGGCATGGGTAAGCCGGAAGAAACTGACGATAAGTTCTGTGCGGGTGAAGAAATTCTGTGCGACGACGCAATTCAGCGCAAAGAAGGTGCAGGAGAGCGGTTTCAACGCGCCTTTTACTTTGGGGGAGGGATTGGCTCGGACGTTGGAATTTGAGTTTGTGCATCCCCGGACGGATGATATTACGTTTAAGACGGAGTGAGTGTAGTGTGAAAAAGAAATGTATAGACAAGACCTGCCCCTTCGGGGGCGGGTTTGTTGTGCTTTGACGTTTGCTAATTAATAATCTAAAATTGTACAATATGATGTTGCCAATGTTTGAGAAGTGCATTGCTGATTTGATGCACGTGGACGTTTATTTCAGTGCTTCGGAGACGCAGCCGGTCTGCCATTTTAACCAGTTCCGCAGCCGGCAGAAGTATCAGGAATTCTGCAATCGTTTGTTGAGACAGGTGTGGAAGGAATTGAATACGCGGAACCTGCAGGAATTTGAGCGGCGGTATTTGGAGATTCAATTGGAGGAGATGGGGAAGTTGTTTGTGCTGGAGGACGGGAAGGTGGTGGCGCACCGGAATGTGCTGGTTTTTCGGGACAAGTCGGCGGTGGAGTTGGGGGAGTTGAATGCGCAATGCCGCTGCCTGTTGTCGGCATACCTGAACATCCAATACCTGGCGTGGTGCGGATTGTGCCGGCTGTGCCGGGAGTTTGCGCCGCTTGTGCAGGGGAATTATGCGTGGCAGGGGGATGCGATTGCCTTGCTGGCGTTGTTTGACGCGTTGTGGTGTTTGCAGTGGGTGAAACCGGTGCAGGGGGACAGGAGCAAGAAATGTTATTTCCAGCATTTGCAGGCTTTCTTCCATTTGCCTGTGCTGGATGACCCTTGCCGTCGGCTGGGGGATTTGGGTAAACGGGCGGAGCCGCATGGTTTCCTGATGAAATTGTCGGATGACTACCAGCGGTATTGGGAGGAACGGGAGGGGTGAAGTATTAGCGGGAGGCATGAAAGGAATTTGTCTGTTGTATATAAAAGAATCGTGAAAAGAAAATTTTATCTTTGTGTCGGATTAAAATTGTAAAATGGAGAATCACGGAGAAATTATACTATATCAGCCCAATGATGAAGTGAAGTTGGAAGTGCGCTTAGCGGAGGAGACTGTGTGGCTAACACAAGCACAGATGGCTGAATTATTTCAGACCTCGAAGCAAAATGTAAGTCTACATACACATAATGTTTTTAAAGAAAAAGAATTGGATCAAGATTCAGTTGTCAAGGAATCCTTGACAACTGCTGCAGATGGGAAAAATTATCGGGTTAAATATTATAATCTTGATGTTATTATTTCTGTTGGCTATCGTGTGAAGTCAATAAGAGGTACGCAATTCCGCCAATGGGCAAATAAAGTACTGAAAGAATATTTGTTGAAAGGTTATTCTATCAATCAGCGATTGAATCAATTAGAACAGCGAGTGTCCCGGACGGAAGAAAAAATAGATTTCTTTGTGCGGACTTCGCTGCCTCCGGTAGAAGGAATCTTCTACGATGGGCAAATATTTGATGCCTATAAGTTTGCTACTGATTTGATTCGTTCTGCAAAGATGTCTATTTTGCTGGTTGATAACTATGTGGATGAATCCGTGTTGCTAATGCTTAGCAAGCGGGGCGGCGGGGTAAAAGCCGATATTTATACGCAAAAGATAAACGAACAATTCCGTTTGGACTTGGAACGACATAATAGCCAATATCCTCTGATAGAGGTACATATCTATAAGCAAAGCCATGACAGATTCCTAATCATTGATGGGATGGAAGTTTTTCATATTGGAGCTTCATTAAAAGACTTAGGTCGAAAAATGTTTGCTTTTTCTAAATTAGACATCCCTGCCTCTGCTATCACCGGATTGCTGCCGCTATAACCCTTTTCTATTATCTGTAAAATGTGAATATGTAGTTATAAATCTGCCCCTTCGGGGGCGGGTTTGTTGTGTCCAGAAGTGAAGTAGGAGGGGTGAATTGTCTGAGATTGCATTTTTGTATGGATTGCCGTTTTTATTATGTCAATTATTGTGGTGGATAATTGGTGTAAGTGCTTGATAATTATTTTTATGGGTTGAATGCTGTTTTCTTTTCCCGAAAGAGAGCGGAGTAGGGTGTGGAGGGGAGAATGCGGTGGTATTTTTGTCTCGAACTTAAAAACAAAAAGTATGAGACTAATTTCAAATTTAATCGAAGAGATTGCATCGGTGGTG
>CALUKF010000114.1 GCA_944321145.1 uncultured Odoribacter sp.
ATAGACGAAACCCAAATACAGGAATCTCCTGTTTCCCAAATGATTTATGAAAAATTGCAACACACGCAAGACGAAGGAACTCCCGTCCTGCTGATATTCCAACCCAAATTCCAATAAACCCATGAAAACAAAAACAAAACATAGCCCCCTCTCAGGAATCTTAAAGATGAATACTATAAATTATAGTGTGCTGGTTTCAATGCTGATTGTTTATGTACTTAGTGGCTGTGCAAAAACAAGGAAGACGGATTTGCCTGCTCAAAATAGAGTAGCAATTACCCCGGAAGATGCTACATTGAAATTAAGCGATTTGTTTAAAAGCTACCGGATTGTCCCTTTGCAGGGATTGCCTTTGGAAGATGCTTTCAATGTGGATGTTGTCGATTCGCTTCTTGTAGTTTATGGTGGGAATGAGAAAGGTGAAATTCACCTGTACAATCTGAAAGGCGAATACAAGGATTGCTTGGTTCCATCAGGGCGGGGAGTTGATGAGGCATATAATGTCCAAACATTCAGAATCATTGATTCATTGACTGTTGAAATCCTTTGCAATTTTGCGCGGAAACTCTTTACCTACTCTCTAAAAGAAAATCGGATAGTCAGCCAACGGGATTTGCCTGATGAAATTGTGGGTTCTGAAGATTTCATAAAACTCGATTCAGTCCGGTATGCTTTTTTCAAGCCTCGAAAGTCACTTGCCAATGATGAAGGAGATGAATATAAGATCAACATTTTGAATTTGACTACAAACACGATTGAACAGCAATATATACCCATAACGCATAATGACGAATATATTGCCTTCGGTCAACTAAGGCGTTTCCATGCGAGTGATGGCAAAATATTATGCCACGATGTGTTTTCGCCTGGCATTTATCAAATGCACCCGGACTCTTTGTCCTTATATATTGCTTTTGAAGAAGGGGAATATGCTTTCCCGCAAGCATTGCTTCAAAAAGAGTATCAAAGTTTTGATGAGTTTAGCGATGTCTGCGACAATTGTCCTTACATTTGGGGGCATGTGGACATGGCAGAAAGTTCAAAGTATATATTATCGACTTATCTATACAAAAATGCACTTTATCTGAATGTCATAAACAAAGAGACAATGACTTCAAAATCCTATACGCATATCTATGATGATTTAATTACCGATGCGACTTTTGAAGCGTTCGATGTATTGTATACCATAGCAGCAACCCCTAATGTCCAAATTTTTTCGATGTCTCCCTTTTCTTTTAAAGAGATCATGAACGACAAAAAAAATAACGGCACATTTGAAGAATACCAAAAGCATTATCCCCAGCCTTATGCTTTATCTGAACGCCTCTCCGAGGACGACAATAGTCTAATCATTTTATTTTATGAGTAACCATGAAAAGAATATCAATTTTTTTATTTCTAATCGCGTTAGCCTCCTGCAAATCCTCCAGTCTTGATGTAGAACGGATTAGCCTGAAGCCTCAAATTCTGCATGAAGGGTTATACACCATGCTGCCCGGGGCTATGCTTTTGTGTGACAATTATCTTATTTGGCAAGATGGATTTGCAACAGATACTTTTATGCATGTAGTCGATTTACGCAATAATCAAGAAGTTGGAAAAATGGGCAAAATCGGTCGAGGGGCAGAAGAATTTATAACCCCTAATTTAATCGGGAATTATGGTAAATACGTAGTTGTTGCAGATGACAATTCGCCTCAATACGCCCTCTATTCCATAGACAGTTTGCTGGAACATAAAAATCCATATATTTCTAAACCGAACTTGCCTTTTAAAGGAACTTCTTTTGCTACGGTTGTGGATTCTTCAACAATTATAGCAGTACAATTTGATAGTCCAATTCCTTTTCGGATAGTTCAAAACCAACAAGTTGTTGGTAATTTTGGTCATTTCCTAATTCCGGATTCCATAACCAATCGGTTCGATGTCTTGCAAGGGGTTGTAAAATATAATACTTCAAGAAATATTATGTTATATGCAACGAATCGATTCCCATATATTGCACTGTACCAAAAGAACGATGCCTATTCTTATAGTTTATTGAAAGAGACAGCTTATCCTATACGCTATTCCGTAAAAAATAAACGAGCCCAGCCGATAGATGAAGATGAAGCATCTTTTTCAATATTTGCATTTACAAAAGATTACATTGTTTCTTTAAGGCAAGATGAAGATAATCCGTTGCCCAAACAAAAACCGACTTCCGGCATCCGTGACCTTTCAGGAGCACCGCAGACAGTTTATATTTTCGATTATGATTTAAATCTGCTAAAGATTGCAGACCTGAACATGCCTGCTTTAAATATCACTGCCAACCCGGAAAATAATACGCTTTATATAATAGGACTTAAAGACTCCTATTGCATTGCGAAATGTGAAATTGAATAACTAGTCAGTATGATTATATTTGATATCAGAAACTCATGTTCCACATTTAAAATATAGTACATGAAAAAGATTTATAACATTGTGTGGGCGATGCTTTTATTTTCTTGCAACGAGTCTACAATTTATGATAAACAGACCTATTCAACTTTTCCTGAAACGATAAAATTGCAAGGAAAGGATATTATAT
>CALUKF010000115.1 GCA_944321145.1 uncultured Odoribacter sp.
GTTCGGAGGCGTTGCCGTGGTAGGGGACGTAGAACATGTCCCTGTCCGGCACGAAACGGAAGGTGTAGACCGTGTCCGGCTTTTCCTGCGCCGACAGGGGCAGCAGGGCAAGGGAGAGGCACACCGTCCATAGTGTTTTCAAGTTCTTGCTCATATAGTCATGTATAATCATTCCGAGTTTGCCCGGCGCAGCACCGGGGGCATGCGAAGACCGCCGCCTGCGCGTTGCGGCGTGGCGGAGACGGGGCATGCAAAATGTGACGGGCGTTAGATTACGGGTTGGAATGCCTGTGAATACCCCCCCCGGGTTTCATATTTTTTGCTGTCGTTAGCAATATTTAATACGCTCAGGAAGCCGACCGCTTTTCCGACAGGCTGCACGGGAGGGATGGAGGCATGCGAGGGACCTCCCGCCATTCCGCCGGGAGTGGCAGTGCGGGCAGATGAAACCAGGGGAGCCCGCCGTGTCCGTTGTATTCTTTCGTTGTAATCCATTGTGGGCTGCAAAGATATGGAATTTTTTTTTTTGTGCGCAATGGCAAAAGCGGCATTTATTTTTGCAGAAAGCACCGTTTTTAGTCGGAAACTTTGTATTTTTGCGATGGTTTTACGGAAAAATCAACTTAAAATAAAGAAAAAGATGAACAGGAGATTTTATTTGCCAGTATTGGCTTTGGCATTGGCTACGGTGGCTTGCGACGGCAAGAAGGACGGGGCTTTGTCCGGAGGCATCGACCCGGCGAATTTGGACAAGAGCGTTTCGCCGAAGGCGGATTTTTACCAGTATGCTTGCGGCGGGTGGATGAAGACGCACCCGCTGACGGACGAGTACGGGCGTTTCGGCTCGTTTGATTTGTTGGCAGAGAACAACCGCACCCAGCTGCGCGGGCTGATTGAGGGGCTGGCTGCGTCGGAGCAGCAAGCCGGAAGCATCGGGCAGAAGATTGGCGATTTGTATAACATGGCGATGGACACGGCGAAGCTGAACGCCGACGGGATGGCTCCCATCGAGCCGCTGCTTGAGCGGGTGGATGCGGTGAAAGACCGCGGGGCATTGACCGCCCTCGCAGCGGAGATGAACCGGGAGGGGATGGGCGCCTATTTCGGCGTGTATGTGGGGGCGGACGACATGAACAGCAGCATGAACATCGTGCATGCCTATCAAGGCGGGCTTGGCTTGGGCGACCGGGATTATTACCTCGCCGAGGACGAGCATAACAAGGAAATCCGTGCGAAATACGAGGAGCACGTTGCCCGGATGTTCCGCTTGGCAGGTTGCGGCGACACGGAGGCAAGGCAGGCGGCTGCCCAAGTGATGGCAGTGGAGACCGCCTTGGCAAAGGCTTCCTACGACAAGGTGAAGATGCGCAACCCGCATGCCAATTACCATAAGATGACGCTGGCAGAGGTGGCAAAGGCTGCGCCCGGCGTGGACTGGGCGTTGTATTTCAAGACGCTGGGGCTGGACGGCTTGGCAGACCTGAATGTGGGGCAACCGGAACAGCTCGCCGAGGCGGCTGCGCAGATGGCGAAGGGCGATTTGGCTGCCCAGAAGGCTTATTTGAAATGGAAGGTGATTGACGCTGCGGCTTCTTACTTGAGCGACGAGTTTGTGGAGGCTAATTTTGATTTCTACGGCAAGATTCTTTCCGGCACGCCGGAGATGCAGCCCCGCTGGAAGCGCGCCGTGTCGGCTGTGGACGGCATGATGGGCGAGGCTGTGGGGCAGATGTATGTGGAGAAGTATTTCCCCGCCGCTGCCAAAGAGCGCATGGTGAAGTTAGTGGGCAACCTGCAGCAGGCTTTGGGCGAGCGCATCCGGGCACTGACGTGGATGAGCGACGAGACGAAGGCGAAAGCCCTGGAGAAGCTGGCAGCCATCTACGTGAAGGTGGGTTATCCCGATAAGTGGCGCGATTACAGCGGCCTGGAAATCAAGGACGACAGTTATTATGCGAACATCCTGCGCTCGAACCGTTTCGATTATGACTACATGTTGGCAAAGAACGGCAAGCCTGTGGACAAGACGGAATGGATGATGACGCCGCAGACGGTGAATGCCTATTATAACCCGACGACGAATGAGATTTGCTTCCCGGCGGGCATTTTGCAGTACCCGTTCTTTGACATGAAGGCGGACGACGCGTTCAATTACGGTGCCATCGGCGTGGTCATCGGGCATGAGATGACGCACGGATTCGACGACCAGGGACGTTTGTATGACAAGGACGGCAACCTGAAGGATTGGTGGACGGCGGAAGATGCCGAGAAGTTCCAGGAGCGCGCCCAAGTGCTGGTGGACTGGTTCAACGGGATTGAAGTGCTGCCGGGCTTGATGGCGAACGGGCAATTGACCCTCGGCGAGAATATTGCCGACTACGGCGGTTTGCAGATTGCCTTCCAGGCATTCCACAATGCGGTGAAGGATGCGCCGCTGGGCGTGGTGGACGGCTTTACGCCGGAGCAGCGGTTTTACCTGGCATACGCCGGGGTGTGGGCTGCGAATATCCGCGATGAGGAAATCCGCCTCCGGACGCAGATGGACGTGCATTCGCTCGGACGCTGGCGGGTGAACGGGACGCTGCCCCATATCGGCGGGTGGTATGATGCCTTCGGCGTGGCTGAGGGCGACCCGATGTATGTTGCGCCGGAGAAGAGGGCTTCGATTTGGTAAAAGTGTTTTTTTCAGTTTTAAAGTGGGCTGCGCCGATGTGTTTTGGCGCAGCTTATTTTTTATTCTGTTGTCCGTGTTGTGCGACCGCCGGATTGCAAATCCGGCGGAACGAGAAGGGAGGGGGAGAGCTTGTCATACTCCTCCGTCTGCTTCGCAGCCACCTCCCCTATCTTACCTTATATTTGCATCGTGAAAATATAAATG
>CALUKF010000116.1 GCA_944321145.1 uncultured Odoribacter sp.
CTCCGAACTCGCAAGGCTTGAGGACTGCGTAGAGCGGTACCGGGAGGAAATACTCGCCGGGGAAATGCCTTTGTACATAGACGGCTACAGCTCTGCCCGCCGGGACGAAGCCGCGAACCTCGCCCTCGCGAAGACCCGCTCCAACCGCGTGAAGTCCGAACTGATTGTGCGCCGGCAACTGGCGGAAAGCTGCTTCATCACGCGCAACCACGCCGGCGGCGGCGACTGCGTGACCGTGCGCCTGGCAATCCCCGCCCCGCAAGCAGCCACGCCCGGCGCGGCATCCCCGCGCAAGCCGGCAGCCGGGCTGCAACAGGCAGGACAGCAGGCTGAAGCCCGGCAGCCGGAACAGGCGCGCCCTGCCGCAGGGCAGGCAGAGGCAGACAGCCTGGCAGCGGCACTGCCCATCGCCGGTGCGCCCGCTGCGGAACCGCCGGCAACCGCAAAGCCCGCCCCTTCCTGGTACGCAGGCATCTCCGCCGGCATGCCCTTCGGCACAAGCGCGATGGGCAGCTTCGGCGCAGGCGGCGCCACGCCGGGCTGGAGTGCCGGCATCTACGGCGGCTGCCGCTTCAGTCCCGTGCTCTCGCTCGAACTGCAGGCAGCGTGGGGACGGCTCGCCCTGAACCGGCGGGACGGCTGCCCCGACTACTGGATGGGCGCGGACGGCTGCCGCTACGAGGCTGCCGTCGCAGGCATGGACGGCTGGTATATGTCCGCCCTCCGGAGCCGCACGTTCACCCAGCGTTACGCCGTGCAGCTGAACGCCAACCTGCTCGGCTTCTTCCCTGCCACGCGGGACAGCCGCTGGAGCCTCGCCCTCTCGCCGCACATCGCAGCCATCGGCACGAAGTCGGATTTCCGCCTCACGGACGGCAACGCCTGCATCCTGCACGTTGCCACCCGTTGGCACCTCGGTGCGGGCAGCAACGTGCAGGCTGCCTACGCCTTCCCCGCCGGGCTGCAGCTCGGTGTCTACACCGGGATGGCGTACCTCACGGGCAAGCCGCTGGACGGCACGCCGGAGCACCTGCACAAGGCAAACTACATCTGGGAAACCGGTCTGAAGCTCGGCTGGAGCTTCGGCTCTAAAGGAAAGGAGGACAGGCGATGAACACGACAGATAGGAAACACACCGCGCAACGCCCCCTGCCGCTCCTGCTGGCAGCGGCGCTGATGCTCTTGCTGGCGGTCTCCTGCGACAAGGACATCCACGACGGCGAATACCCCCTTCCCGACGGGCAGGGCGCTTTGGTCATAGGCTTGGAGAGCCGGGCGGAAGTCACGGACCTCACGGTTTGCATCTTCGGGGAGGGCGGCGCAGCCCCCTTATATAAGGTCTACGACGACCCCCGCGCGCTGGCTTCCGAATACATCCCGGTCGATGCCGGGAGCTACACCCTCATCATCGCAGCCAATGCCGCCGGCGCCGCGCTGCCGCAAGAAGCCACCGTGGCAGACCTGGCGGAATGGCTGAAAGCCCATGCCGGCGACTACCCCGCCCTGCAGACCGCCTCGGCGCAAATGGAAGTCACGCCGGGCGGCATCCACCGCCTGGCACTGGCGCTGCAGGACGGCACAAGCGGCATCCGCCTCGCCACCGTGGCGCTGCGGCTCGCCCTGCCGGACAAAACGCTGCCCGAGTACCCCGCCTCCCGTGCTGCGGGCAGCGACAGCCAACCCCTGCGCTGCGTGGCGGAAGTTTACCGGGCAGGCACGGACAACCGCGTACACCGCCGCGTGCAGGACTGCGCCTTGCAACCGGACGGCACCTACCTTGCCGAACTCTCCCTCATGCCGGGCGACTACGACCTGCGCCTCTGGGCGGACTGGGACGGCGGCTACTACAACGCCGACGGCCTCGGCAAAGTCCTCGTCCTCACGGATAACTACGTGGCAAACGGCGAGACGGACAAAAAGGATGCCTTCTACGCTGCGGAAACCCTGTCCGTAACCGACGGCACGCCGGACAAGCCCCTCGCCCTCACCCGTCCGTTCGCCCGCTACCGCCTCATCGCCACCGACGTCGAAGCCTACTACAACTTGATAGACAAAGGAGATGCCCTCCCCGCCATCGAGCACTTGCAGGTGCGCGTCACCTACGAAGGCTTCTTCCCCACGGGCTTCAGCGTCGCGACGGGCAAGCCCAACGATGCGCTCAACACGGGCATACACTACACCTCCGTGCCTACCGTGGCAGAGGGGTACGACGCTGCCGTGAACCGCCAGGTGGGCGCGGACTTCGTGCTGGCCAACGGCGAAGAATCGTTCGTCAACGTCACCATCGAGATGGTGGACACCCGCACGGGCGAGACGGTCGCCACCGTGCAGCACGTCAAAATCCCCTACAAGCGGGGGCACCTCACCACCGTCACGGGACACTTCCTCACGGCTGGCAAGACGCCGGGCGGTGTGCAGATTGACACCGAATGGGACGACATTGTAATAAAATTTTAATGATAACTGACTAAAGGAAATAACATGAAACATTTGAAATACACAATCGTAGCGTTTGCAGTGGCTCTGCTCGCCGCTTCTTGCAGCCGGGACGAACTGCCGGGCGAGGGCGGAGACACCCCTGCCACAGGGCAGATGCAGGCTTACACCTTCACCGTGTCGCCCGACATCGTGATGGAGGGCGATGCCGGTACGCGCTCGGAAGGAACGGACGCGGAAATGCCGACGCGTTGCTTCATGCAGGTGTTCGATAGTGAATTTAATAAAGTCAATGAAAAGGAAGAAGCAAAAATAACCGACGGCAGTTGCACATTCGAGGTGCTACTCGCTGCAGGCAAGGAGTATCAAATTGCTTTCTACGCGGACAATAGTAATGCCCCAGTGCAGAATGATTTAACCAATATCCGATATGACCCATCATCGGGTAAGGTAGTGGCTTATGGCGAGTTAGTGAAAGGGAAACCTGAGAATATGGATTGGGAGGTCACTTTGACGCACATCGTTACAAAAATCACCTTGAAGCATGTAGGTGACCCGTTTACCGTGGAGGCGGGTGAAGAATTCAAAATCTCGTACCCATGTGCCGATGCGTATGATGTATTGAATAATGCAGCTTCTACTGGAAACGGCTATGAAGATTTCACCTATACCTTTTCTGAAGAAAAGACCATTGGCGATGGTGACGAGGTATGTTCTTTCTACACCATTGTGCCTTACCAAGTAGAAAATAATCCCGAAATCACCCTGAATTTGCATCACTTGACGCAGACAATCTCCGACATAGAATTGCAGGTTAACTCCCACGTCACCCTGCAAGGCGACCTGTCAGAGGACAATCCCAAGTGGGGAGCGACAAGTGAATATGCACAGAAGCAAATCGACTTCTTTTTCAAAAAAGAAGATGGCACGTCCGAAGGAACTTTGGAGGGTGGTACCTACAATTTTTATTTACCGCCAGGAAACATAACAGATTTGGCTGCGGTTTTAAGTGCTATTTTTCATAAAAACGTAGAACTTGACCTTACAAAGAATTTCTATATTTTTGAAGAAGTCTTGGATAATGATTATACCTTTGCAGTAAGAAACAATAGAAGTAGCATGCGTTTGGATATTTTTATAAATAATAACAAGACATTTCATATTCTCTATGCAGATTGGAATAGTGGCAACTATCAAAATTTTTCAGTCGTTTCAGATAAGTTGAAGAACCAGACCGAATAAGCATACGACAAACCAAGAAGAGTCAATAGCTCTCACCCACAAGCGACTCAATCAAAATGACATAAACTGGTATAACACAAATAAATTAACACAATTAAAAATGATGAATAGAAAACTTTCCACCCTGATGCTGGCAGCCGCAGCGTTGCTGGCATCCTGCAGCCAAGACGACGCGCTGCAAAACACAGTGAACAACAACGAGGGTCTGAAGCCCCTGGCCATCACCGCCTCCCTGCCCACAGACGGGATGCAGACACGCGCCGAAGGCGATGATACAGGCGATGCCGCCGCTGCGCGCTGCTACATGCAGATACTGGATAAAGACGGCAATCCTTTGGCAGACGGCAATTCCGACCCCATAGAGATGACCCCGAACGGCAGCACTTTCAGCACCTTGGTGTATCTCAATGGGAACGAAACCTACGACTTCCTCTTCTGGGCGGACACTGAAAAAACAAACGACGACAAAAGCAACGCTCCCGCGGACTTGAAAGCCGTGGCATACACCAACGGGCAGACCATCGC
>CALUKF010000117.1 GCA_944321145.1 uncultured Odoribacter sp.
TACTTCCCGTCCACGTCCGTCGCCACGCCGATTGTCGTCCCCTTCACCAACACCGTCACCCCCGGCAACACATGCCCAAGGTTGTCCTTTACCCGTCCTGTGATACGGAGTTCCTCAATCTGCTGCTGGGGCACGATTTCCTCCTCTGCCCGCGACACCACCACCAAATTCCCCTCCATGCGGTACTTGAATCCCTCGCCGAACAGCGCTTCTATCAATTCCTCCATCCCTGCATCCTTCAGCTCGACGCTCACCTCGCGTTCCAAATCCACGTTCTCGCGGTTGAAAAAGAAGTTCACGTCCAATTGTTTCTCCACGCGGCTCAGCGCTTCCTCCACCGACACGTTTTTCAGTGTCAGGTTCACTGCTGTGTTCTGTCCGTTCACTTTGGCGGACAGCTGCGTCACTAAGACGACTGCCATGAATAACGTCATTCTCATTGCTTTCGAAATTTGCGAAAGTTTACATCGGGTTCCTCCCCGATCCCAATAACATCTTTCTCTCATAAATTAATTGTTTTTAAAGTTATAGAATTGTCTCCCGGACGCCACGGCAGTTGGTAGCCGCCGCCGTCCTTTTTTGCTCATTTGCTTGTTTTTCTCATGTCTTTTCCATACATTTGTAAAGTTTTAAAGTTTAATTGTCTCCCCTGAAAAGGGAATATACTCGGGAAGTGTTGGTAGCGCTTCCCGATTTCTATGTCTTGCCCACGACCACCGTCGTGCCCTTGATGTCAAACCGCACATTGGTTGTCTCCTCAATGATATCCAGCACCTTGCGCAATTCCATGTCCCTGCCTACCGCTCCCCAGAACTTCTGCTGCTTCACCTCCTCAGACGTGTAAAACACCGTGCATCCATACCACCTCTGCAACTGCCGCATGATGGCTTCCAAATCCATCGCCCGGAACACAAACTTCCCCGTCACCCAAGCCGAATAAACCGACGGGTCTACCGCCTGCACCCGGGTCGTGCCGCTTGCCGCCTCCATCACGCTCTGCTCGCCGGGGCGCAACCGCACCTCCACCCGTCCCTCCGGGCGGAAAGCCACAGCCCCCTCAGCCAGCGTCGTCACCACCTCCTCCTCATCCCCGTAGGCGCTCACATTGAACGACGTGCCCAACACCGCCACCTGCGCCCCCTCCACATGCACGACAAACTGCCGCGACGTGTCACGCGCCACTTGGAAAAAGCCCTCCCCCGTCAAATACACCTCGCGCTTCTCCGCCGCAAACGGCACCGGGAAATGCAACTCCGACGCCGCATTCAGCCACACCGTCGAGCCATCCGGCAACACCAATTTATAAAACCCGCCCACCGGCACGCGTAACGTATTATAACGCCTCTCCGCCGCCCCGTCCAGCACATCCACCTGCGAATAATCCAACCCCCTCACCGAATCGTCCGTGATGCCGGCGAGCCCCTCCGCCTCGATGCACACCGTCGCCTGCCCCAGCGCAATGCTCTCCCCTCCTGCCAATATCAACTCCGCCTTCCGCGTCCCCGGCTCCATCGCCACCGCCTCAGCCAGCTGCCCCTCCTCCCGGGACACATCCCCCTACAGCCATCCCCAGATGCCCAGAGCCAACAGGCATGCGGCGGCAGCCGCAGCCCCCATTGTCCAAAGGGCACGCCTCCGCAAGGTCCGTCCCCGTATCGCCCGTGCCAGCCGTTGCCACTCCGCCTCCTCCAAATGCGCGAAATGCGCTTCCCCCAACGCCTGTTTCACCTCCGCCAACTCATCCAAAAGCTGCCGGTTCTCCCGTTCAGCCAACCATGCCGCCACCTCCTCGTCCCGCAACTCCTCCCGGTGATTGAGCACCCGGTTGGCAAACGCTATCCTGTCATCTTCATATTTCCTGTTCATCGCATTATTTTTGCTAAAACACGGATTACCCCCTGAAAAGGGTGACAAAAAAACTGATTTTTTTACCGTTTTGAGAAAGAAAAATTCTTCACGCCTGAATATCAAGGCATAACACGGCGCCTGGGAAATGCCAGCAACAGCAGCAACGCATCGTCCTGCAACTCGTCACGCAAAAACTTCAACCCCCGCTTGATATGTGTCTTGACCGTATTGACAGAAACCCCCAGCCCGTCCGCCACCTCCTGATAACTCTTCCCCTGCATAAAACACAGCGTCAGCACCTCCCGCTGCTTCTCCGGCAACTCCTTCATCTTCTCGCGGAGGCGGACAATCTTCTCCCCCTCGTCCTCCGCTTCCTCCCGGGCATTCTCCTCCCAGAAACGCGCCACGCTTTCCTCATGCGCCATCTCCACCCTCCGGTGGCGTATCCAGTCAAGGGAATAATTCCGTGCCAAAGTATACAGATACGAAACCAACGGGCGCGAGGCATCCAAATGGGCGCGGTGGCTCCAAAGCGTCGTAAAGGCGTCGTGCACAATGTCGCGCGCCACCTCCTCGTCCCGCACATAGCTGCATGCAAACCCCATCAGATTGTCGAAATTCTGATGGAAAAGCTCCTCAAAATCCCTTTCATTCATACTATGACGGTTCGAATCTTCCATGGAACGCCTGATTACATTTAATTTTTGACAGCGGCAAAAATACAAACTTTCAACCGAAATCACAACCCCGCCGGCAAGATTCCCCTGCCCCCCCCCCCCCCCCCCCCCCCCCCCCCCCCCCCCCCCCCCCCCCCCCCCCCCCCCCCCCCCCCCCCTCCCCCCCCCCCCCCCCCCCCCCC